>CALBEE010000147.1 GCA_937927575.1 uncultured Saprospiraceae bacterium
TGACATTCATGGTATTGATTTAGCTACGGGCGATGGTAACATTGTTTCGAAGACACATGGAACATCTGTAATGGGAATTGTAGGAGCAGATTCTGATAATGATATCGGAATTGCAGGCATCAATTGGAATTCTAAATTAATGGTATTGAGTTCTGTAACCAATGAAGCAAGAGTTATCGAAGGATACGAATACATTCTTCAGATGAGAAGACGTTACAATCTTTCTGAGGGTGAAAATGGTGCTTATGTGGTAGCGACAAATTACTCTCTAGGCATAAATAATGAATTTGGCGATGATCATCCAGCTTGGTGTAATATGTATGACGAGTTAGGATTTGAAGGAATCGTAAGTGTTGGAGCTACAACGAATAACAATACCAATGTTGACTTAGAGGGTGATCTACCCACTACTTGTGGTAGTGCGTATTTTATAGGAGTTACAAATACAGATAGGAACGATGTAAAAGTTACTAACGCTGGATTTGGAAGTGAAAACATTGACCTATCTGCACCAGGACGAAATACTGAAACGTTTAAACCAGACAGTCAGTATGGTCTATTTGGAGGCACTTCGGCAAGTTCACCTCATGTAGCAGGAGCTTTAGGTTTGTTATATTCTCTGAAATGTGAAAATTTGGCAGCATTTATAAAAGAAAGTCCAGGAGAAGCTGCACTAAGAATAAAGGAAGCAATTCTGAATGGCACAGACCCATTAGCCACCCTAAATGGTATCACTGTAACTGGTGGAAGATTGAATATTATCAAATCAATGTCTGACCTCACTGAATTTTGCACTGATGATAGTACTAGTGTCATTACTGGAGATCTTCAAGTCGACTATATACGAGCTGACAACGATGTGAACTACACTATCTTTTATAAGAGTCCAGACACAAGAGCGGTTTTGGTTAGTGTATATGATATGATGGGCCGTAAGGTCTATTCCACTTTAAGTAGACCAGGAGTTTTTTCGAGGAGCAATGAAAAGATCGATCTAAGTGGTTATCCTTCAGGAATTTATATCACTACTGTTGAATTGGATGGCGAAGTAGTAAGCTCCAAGTTTAGACATAGCGCTAGGTAAAATATGATTGTATTCTGTTAGTCTTAATAAACGGGTTTAATTTATTGATATTCAGAGTGGTATAAAAACGATAAAATTCTGTAATTTTCAATTGAGAATAACTGTGAAAATATATTCAGCAATTTTTAATTAAGGGTGTTATAATTCCAAATAAAAATATATCTTTGCATCCTGTTTGCAGAAAGCTGTTACTTATTACGATTATTTAGATGTATTATCGACACATAGATAGATGTTTAATATAATAGTAATGTACTTGAATCTACTGACTTAAATGGCTTCGTAGCTCAACTGGATAGAGTACTTGACTACGAATCAAGCGGTTGAAGGTTCGAATCCTTCCGAGGTCACTATTTTACTTTATGAAATAGTCTTTAGATGTGAACGAATAGTACGTTAGAGCGACTGCAACGGATATATTTTTAATAATAACAAAATAAACTTAGCGATGTCTAGAGTTTGTCAACTTACAGGGAAGAGACCAATATCAGGAAATAACGTGTCTCACTCTAACAGAAAGACTAAAAGAAGATTTCTTCCAAATTTACATAAGAAGAAGTTTTACATTCCTGAGGTAGATAGATGGGTAAACTTAAAAGTATCATCTACTGCATTACGTACAATCAACAAACTTGGTATCTATGCTTATTTAAAGAAGCTAGAAACAAAGGGTGTAGACACTGGAGTGAAACTCTAAGTACAAACTAATTCGTTAATACTATAACCATTATATATCATGGCAAAGAAGTCAAAAGGTAATAGAAATCAGATCATACTTGAATGTACAGAGCATAAAGCTTCTGGTATGGCAGGTACATCTAGATATGTTACTCAAAAAAATAGAAAGAATACTCCTGATAGATTAGAGCTTAAAAAGTATAATCCTATCATGAAGAAATATACTATTCATAAAGAAATCAAGTAATCATGGCTAAAGTATCAAAGAACTCGAGAGTAGGTAAAAGAGCTGCTAACGCAGGATCTGGTAGAGATCATGTAAAGGTGGTAAAGTCTGTAAAAGATCCAGTTACAGGTAAATACACGTACAAAGAATTAATTATCCACAAAGATAAAGTGAAAGAATTTTTCGCTGAAAACAAATAAGCTCAATGAGCTTAACTGTCTGATAACAAGTACGTTATCCTATTAAAAATATATCAAAAGGCTTTTCTGGTTTTCAGGAAGGCCTTTTGTTATGTCAATTCTATCAATACAGTGAACTCTACGCATTTATAATTACTTTACATTTTAGATGTTAAAGTCGATTAGTCATTATAGAAAGTTATCTTTAGATTCCCAATAGATCAGTATTATCTCACATTATAACCATAGTTTGAATGAGTTTTTTTAAGAAGTTTTTTACCAAAGAAAAAGAAGAAGAGCTTGATAAAGGCTTAGAAAAAACAAAAAGCAGTTTCTTAGGTAAGATTGGGAAAGCTGTAGCCGGTAAATCTACAGTTGATGAAGAATTTCTTGATGAATTAGAACAAATTCTGATCCAGTCAGATGTAGGTCTAGATACGACTGTGAAGATCATAGAACGTCTTGAAGCTAGAGTAGCAAAAGATAAGTATCTCAACACGAACGAACTGAATGAGATCCTTAAAGATGAAATCATAAGCTTGTTATCAGAGAATAATACTGAAGACATAGAAGATTTTACCTACGCAGCTGATCAAAGACCACATGTCATGCTAGTAGTAGGTGTAAACGGAGTAGGTAAAACTACCACTATTGGTAAGATTGCTCATCAATACAAGACTCGCGGAAAGAGGATTGTTTTAGGCGCTGGTGATACCTTTCGTGCGGGTGCTGTGGATCAACTTAAGATCTGGTCAGAACGTGCCAAAACTTTTTTCTATGATAAAGGTATGTACACAGATCCAGCTGCTGTGGCATATGAAACGGTCCAGTTTGCTCAAAATATGGAATTGGACGTTTGTATCATTGATACTGCTGGAAGGTTGCACAACAATAAGCAGCTTATGAATGAATTGTCTAAAATAAAAAGGTCTATAGATAAAAAATATCCGGGTGCTCCTCACGAGGTATTACTTGTATTAGATGGTACGACTGGTCAAAATGCTATCGAACAAGCAAGACAATTTACACAGGCCACAGATGTAACTGCATTGGCTGTCACTAAGTTGGATGGTAGCGCTAAAGGTGGTGTAGTATTAGGTATATCTGATCAATTTAAAATTCCAATCAAATATATTGGAATGGGTGAAGGCATTGATCAATTGCAGGTTTTTAATAAGAGAGCCTATGTAGAGAGCTTGTTTAAATAAAATAGGTCTCATATATGGAACATACATTAGAAGATACGCAAAAAGTAGAACGGCTAAAAAATCAACTACTTGGAAGAGTGGAAACCTTATTGAAAGATGACGATGAATTTCTTCCTTTCGGATTGATTCAAGATGCTGAAGGCGGATTTAGATTGTTGAGTATTTCGGATGAGGATGATGAATATACTACTGAGAAAGCTGTCAAGTCTTTGAAAGCCCATATAGATTCACAAGTGTCTAACGTAAAAGAAGTGCATTCTGGCGGATTTTGCCAAGATTTTCTAATCAATGATAATGACGCCATTCAACTTAATTTGATGAGTAAAAAATCAGAAGGTTGGATTTCAGTATATCTCCCCTATTTTATTCAAGAAGACAGATCTATTGAATACGGACAAATAATTATGGGCGAACCCATGGAGTAATATTTGTCTGGGTGGATTCGTTTATATTCTACACAAGAATTACTTAGGTCCAAAGTAAAATATTCAGATGAAACTTCGTCTTTCAATCTACTTCATTCGCCAAGCACTATTGATCATATTAATATCTTTTCAATTCCTTGGATGTATAGATTCTGAAAATAAAACTTCACAACCTCTTACTAAAGAGAACGAAGCAAATGATAATTTAAAAGAAGTTGCGATTCCTGATCAAGGAGAAAATTACTCTGACTCTATGATTAATGCTTTGTTACTAAGTCATAGTAAATCGAAAGAAACTATAGATACCTTTGAAGTTCTTCATAACCTTGAATGCAATCAAACGTTAATGTCTAATGAGCTTATATTTTCTATGGACTCAATTGATGCTTTTAAACCATATCAAACTAAAGTCACAGCTCAACTTCAACAATTACTCGATGTAAAAGATTGTATCTGTAAATATTCTTCTACAGAAAATTTCGACACTTTCATTTTTTATTCTGATCATTTAGAGTCACATTATGCGACACCTATTACACTTATTAGTATTAGTAAAAGGTCGAATTCCTTTCATCAAATTCCATTAGTGAAAGAATATGGAAACGAGCAACACAACTATGTAATTTCATCTGTGTTAAAATTGGACAATACACTTGAACGAGAGGTAAATCACAATGTTCGCTACATGCATGGAATTGGAGCGGTAGATTCAATTTACTTAGAAAGAGAAATCTATAAAGTAAACGACGAAGGATTTTATGAATTAAAATCAACCTCTAGAGAAAATTCTAGAAAAAGGAATATAGTGTTTGATATTTAATACTTCCACATCTCATGAATAATGCTTAGGGCCCTTCGATGAAACATTTTTTCCTGACCTAATAGGTTTTCGTTCGAAGGTTCTACCCTCTTAAGGAATGTTAAGCACTACCGTAATATTTTAAAAGTGGTTCTTCTATTTTCTTGATGCTGTTCCTCTGTACACTCAGTATCACATTCACATTCTACGGCCAATTGTGATTCGCCATATCCTTGTGCTTGCATTCTTCCAAAAGATATTCCTCTATCCACTAAATACAAGACTGCTGATTGCGCTCTTTTTTGACTTAACTCTGCATTGTAATCATCTTCTCCCCTACAATCGGTATGAGAAGAAAGCTGAATCCTAATCTGAGGATTATCTTTTAGTAAGGTCGAGAGTCTATCTAAAGTTGGTTTTGCAGCATCAACGATAGCCCATTTATCATAATCATAATAGATCTCTTTCAATATAATTTCTTGATCATAAAATATGCGATCTAATTTTATATCAACATTGATAGTATAACTTTTTTCATCTGGATTTAAATTGAGACCAGTCGTACTTACCTTAATAGTTTTGCTTAAATATCCTGGCTTAGAGGCTTTGATAGTATACGATTTACCATTTTCTAATTCTTCGATAAACAATCCATCTTTTCCTGATCTTCTATCCAGAGTAATAGCACCACTAAACTCTACTCGAGCATCTGATAAAGTAATTAAACCAGTCACTTCTGAATTAGGATCATCTTCATCAGCATATTGATCGGTCAATACTTTACCGGCTAGATAAATCGAAAGATCATCTTGAGGCTCTTCGGTAGGTGTAGTATCTATTTCAATTTCTTCAGGAAGATATTTTGTATAACTATAAATATCATCATTCCCATTTTTTCCTCTGGACGTACTGAAAAAACCTTTTTCAATTTCTTTTCCTCTAAGTCTGACATATTCGTCTATGACTAATCCAAAATCATCGTAACTACTATTAATGGGTTGTCTTACATTAGTTGGTATTGCCCAACTTCCATCCGATTTTAAATGCGTTTTAAAAATATCCAATCCTCCTAATCCCGGATGGTAATCTGAAGAAAAATATAAGGTATCTCTACATGAAGTAGGAAAATATTCATCACCTGGCGTATTTATCGAACTTGGCATGAGGTAAGGCGCAGACCATTCGTCATCGTCTACCATTTCAGAATAATACAAATCATAACCTCCAGGTCCATCAGGTCCTTTTGTACAGAAAACCATGACGCTATCATTTTCTATTAATGTAGGTTGTCCGTAATTTATATTATCAACTACAAAATTAATCACTTGAGGCTCAGTCCAAAGACCATCAACTTTATTGGCATACATCAATTTACAATAGCTATCACTGCTTTCCTCTCCACTACATCTTGTAAAAATTATCTTATTAAAATCTTGGGTAAAACACGCTGCCCCTTCATTAAAATTACTATTAATTTCCGCGTCAAATCTACGTACTCCTCTTCCTTCTTTATCCATTATAAACAAATCAGAATATTTATTTCCTGTCCATTTATATTCTTCGCTTCCAGTAGCATCTTTTCGATCACTAGTAAATACTAAATAGTTGCCCTCATAAATCGTAGAGGTATAGTCATTAAACCTTCCATTACCATCTAACGCATAAATCTTTGTGGTGTTTTGCCTCTCCTGATCCCACTCTGATGCTAATTTTAACACTTGTATTTCTCGCTTGATCATTTGATCTTGGCTGTGTATTCTAGATAATTCTTTCCAGATCTTTAGTGCTTGAGCGTAATCACCAGACATTTTATAGGATCTTGCTAATCCTCTTTGAGCTTGTTCGCCGTATCCATCTTTTACTGCTTTCTCGTAATATCGAGTAGCTCTTGAGATATCATTCAGTATTTCATAGCTTGAGCCCAAGAGATAATTCATACGAGCTGCTTTTCTCGAATTGGACTCATTTTTATACTCTTCTTTGAGCATTTCTATAGCTAAAGCATATTTCTTCTGCTCATAGGCTGTTTCTCCATTCTTTACTTCTTTGGTAAATGCACAACTAGTAACAAACATAGCCACGAGAGTCATGAATAAAAGTAAATGCAATCTAGAAAGGTGTATCTGCATAAATTATTAAGTAATCGGCTTACAAGCTATAATACGTTTAAAAATACAATATCATGTTGGAAAGTACTACATCTTAGTGCTTTGATAGCCTGTATCCATATCCATAAAGACCTATTTACACCATTTTTATCCGTAACTCTTTAGTTGATTATACCCAAAAAACATAAGATTAACCCATGGTAAAAAACTATATTTGAAGCCTAATATAAAATATCTGCAAATACCTTATTATGAATTACGACGCTTTACTATATGAAAATAATGAAGGACATATCACCCTTACTATAAATAGGCCACAAGCACTCAATGCCATTAATAAAACGGTAATGACCGAGCTCAACACTTTCTTTGGAAATGATTTCAAATCTATAGAAGGCTTAAATTCTGTTATTATAACTGGTGCCGGTGACAAAGCCTTTGTTGCTGGTGCGGATATCAAAGAATTTGCATCACTAGATGCTGCGGCTGGATCTGCCTTGTCTAAGTATGGGCAGGATACTTACATGTTGATAGAAAATTTTCACGTACCTGTGATGGCAGTGGTCAATGGTTTTGCACTTGGAGGTGGATGTGAATTGGCCATGGCCTGTCATATGCGAATTGCGAGTAGTAATGCTAAATTTGGTCAACCTGAAGTGAATCTTGGATTGATTCCTGGATATGGCGCCTCGCAAAGATTGCCTCAGCTTATCGGTAAATCCAGAGCAATGGAATTATTGTTGACTGCGGATATGATCAAAGCTGATGAGGCTAAGTCTATAGGTCTTATAAATCATATTGCTGAAGATAAAAACGATGCCTTAGATCTCGCGTCGACCATCTTAAAAAAAATCGCAACGAAAGGACCTTTGGCAGTAGCCAAAACGATTCAAGCGGTTAATGCTTATTACGATGAATCTAAAGATGGTTATAAGGTAGAACATGAAGAGTTTGGCTTCTGTATCGCTAGTGAAGATTGCAAAGAAGGTTCATTGGCCTTCGTTGAGAAAAGAAGAGCCGTTTTTACAGGTAAGTAATTCGATTTAATGCTGGATTTCCATAAAGATAAAGATCGTTATTTCAACATGCAATATGAGACTTCGAAGCAGTATATACTGCCATTCGTAGCTCAACATATGGATCTCAGCCAGCCTTTAAAAATATTAGAGTTAGGATGCGCAGAAGCGGGAGTTCTAAAGGCTTTCACTGACCAAGGGCATCAGTGTACTGGCATAGAACTTTCAAAAGGAAGAATTGAATTAGCGAAACAATATTTAGCTAAAGAACTACAAAAAGGATTAATTCGATTTAGCTCTAGTAATCTATATGATCTCACCCCTGGAAAAGATGAGCATTTGTATGATTTAATCATCTTAAAAGATGTGATTGAACATATACCCAATCAAGAAGCATTTATTCCATATTTATCTTCATTTCTGAAGGCTGAAGGCAAGATATTTTTTGGTTTTCCGCCATGGTTAATGCCATTCGGTGGCCATCAGCAGCTTTGCCGTAACAAGTGGCTGCGTAAATCGGTATGGATGCATTTACTTCCGAAATCTTTATACCGAGTAATTCTACGAAGAGGCGAAAGTGAACAAGCGGTCATTGACGAATTGTTAGAAATCCATGATACCGGCATTACTATTGAGCGATTTAATAGAATATGTAAAAAGAATAATCTATTGATGCTTTCTAATAAACATTGGCTTTTTAATCCTATTTATCGATGGAAATTTGGCCTATCTCCGAAAACAGTCATAGCTCCATTTAGTCACATACCCTATTTCAAAAATTTCTATACTACGGCATATTATGCCTTGGTTGAGAAAGCTTGACTTTTGTATTTTCGAAATTGCTTTACTACATATAAGTATCGTTCTAAGAGATCAGCTAGATTCCAAGAAAATTCGATTTGATCTCTTAGCAGCACTATTCCTAGTAATATGATTCTATCAGACCACTTAAGGCCATTATCAAAATAAACATTTACATTTGCAGGAGTTACCATTATAGAAAATTAACACAAACAATGACAGAACATTTTAAGGTACTTAATGACGAAGAATATAAGTCATTAACGGATGCAATATCTTTGATAACACTGCTAATCGCTGGTGCAGATGGAGATATAGAAAAAGAAGAATTAGACTGGGCTACTAAGATAGCTAATATTAGATCTTATGCCTTACCGGAGAGATTAAACGAGTTCTACAAGGATGTTGGAGCGGATTTTACTGAAAGGCTGGAGCATTACACACATGTGACTTCTAGTGCAGTGACAGTCCGTATGACTGAGATTAATGAGAAGCTAAGTAAGCTCAATCCTATCCTTGCTAAATTACCACAAGAACTAGGAGCAACTTTATATAATAGCTATACTTCATTCGCTAAGCATGTTGCTAAGTCTTCAGGAGGCTTTTTGGGCTTCTTTGCGGTAGGTCCGGAAGAAGAAAAATGGATCAGCTTACCAATGCTCACTCCTATAGAAATGCCAGAAGAAGAGGAAGAAGCATAGTTAATGCTACTTTTTTGACAATATATCAAGCAGTATCATTCATTTGATACTGCTTTTTTCATTCCTTGTACTCATCTCGAAATTAGTAGTTTCTATGCATGCTAGCTGACTAGAGCCGGGCTTACCGCTGAGTATCACCAAGTCAAAAACAATCCATACTATTTTTCTTAATATGTTTTCAAAAGGATACCTTTGAAAGCTACACCAGAGGAAAATATTACATTGGCCAAATCAAGCACAAAAACCACTAATAAGACTAAGAAAGTAACGCCTCTTATGCAGCAGTACTTCGCTATGAAAGCACAGTACCCAGATGCAATTTTACTATTTAGGGTTGGTGATTTCTATGAGACTTTTGGAGAGGATGCTGAGAAGGCATCGAGAATATTGAACATCATACTTACAAGTAGAAATAATGGTGGTTCAAATATTCCTCTAGCGGGATTCCCTTACCACTCTTTAGATGCTTACTTACCAAAGCTTGTGCGCGCAGGATTTCGTGTTGCTATCTGCGAACAATTAGAAAAACCTTCTAAAGAAAAGAAAATCGTAAAACGTGGTGTAACAGATGTAGTAACGCCTGGAGTTACGATTGATGATACTATACTGAATCATAACAGTAACAACTATTTGTGTGCATTGCATATTGCCGATAAGAAAACTTGGGGCATTGCATTTGTAGATGTTTCGACAGGAGAATTTTTACTTAGCGAAGGAACACCATCAGAAATAGAAAAGCTGATACACGGATTCAATCCTTCAGAAATTATATATGCAAAATCGCATAAAGCTCTATTCGATAAAACTTTTGGTGATGGATATTACACCTACAATCTTGATGAGTGGGTATTCACTGAAGACCATGGTAGAGAACAACTCCTTGAGCATTTTAATGTCAAAAATCTTAAGGGATACGGAGTAGATCAACATACAAGTGGACAAGTGGCAGCTGGTGCCATCTTGTACTATCTAGGCACAACGCAAAATGATCATCTTCAACACCTTACGAGCATTAGCAGAATACAATCTGAGCAATATGTATGGTTAGATAGATTTACCATACGCAATCTGGAATTGGTACACAGTGTACATGAAACAGGAAAGCCACTTATAGATGTATTAGATAAAACTATCACACCTATGGGAGGAAGGCTTCTTCGTCGATGGGTCATACTTCCATTATTATCGGTAGAAAAGATTGGCGCTCGACATAATATGGTAGATTACTTCTACAATACTCCAGATCAAATAGAACCTTATGAGGCGATTTGGAGGAGAATGGGTGATATCGAACGTTTAGTATCTAAAGTTGCGATGGAACGTATCAATCCACGTGAATTACATCATTTATTTCAATCTATCAAAGAGATTCCTGGCATTAAACAAATGCTCCTAGAAACGCAAATCACAGAATTAGTAGATCTCTCCGAAATGCTCAATGAATGTGCAGTATTGAGAGATGATATTTCTAAAGCATTATCTGATGAGCCACCAACATTAATCGCAAAAGGAGGCGCTATAAAAGAAGGATATAATGAGGAATTAGACGAATATCGAGATATTGTCAAAAATGCTAAGTCTATCCTACTGAATATTCAACAAACTGAAGCAGAAAATACGGGTATCACTAATCTAAAGATTGGATTTAATAATGTATTTGGCTATTACTTGGAAGTTACCAACAAATACAAAAACCAAGGTCTCGTTCCTGATAATTGGGTTCGCAAGCAAACGCTAACAGGATCCGAAAGATACATCACTGACGAACTTAAAACATTAGAAGTAAAGATTCTTGGAGCTGAGGATAAAATAGGCGCATTAGAAGTGCAACTATTCGATGAATTGGTTACTAGAGTGGCAGCTTATGTCAGTGAATTACAACAAAACGCTCATATTATTGCTACGGTAGATGCGATCATATCTTTTGCCAAGGTGGCTATTCGTCAAAAATATTGTAAACCCAAAGTTGATGACAGTTTGATCATTGACATTCAGCAAGGGAGACATCCAGTGATAGAGCAACAAATGAAGCTGGATGAAACCTACGTGCCTAACGACATTAGACTAGATAGTGATGACACGCAAGTCATGATGATTACAGGACCCAACATGTCTGGTAAATCTGCCGTGCTACGTCAAACCGCTTTGATATGTCTAATGGCGCAGATGGGATCTTATGTACCTGCAGAACAAGCGACTATGGGTATATTAGATAAGGTATTTACACGTGTTGGGGCTTCAGATAATATTTCGAGTGGTGAATCCACTTTTATGTTAGAGATGAATGAGACTGCGAGTATTATGAATAATATGTCAAATCGAAGTCTGATCCTACTTGATGAAATTGGTAGAGGTACTTCTACATATGATGGTATATCCATTGCTTGGTCATTAGCCGAATATTTACACAATCATAAAGAGTCCAAACCCAAAACTCTTTTTGCCACACATTACCATGAGTTAAATGAATTAGCGGAAAAATATCCAAGGATAAAAAATTATAATGTAGCGACTAAGGAAGTAGGCAACAAAGTTTTCTTCCTTCGTAAACTAATTGAAGGTGGTTGTCATCATAGCTTTGGAATCCACGTAGCACAGATGGCAGGAATGCCAAAGAGCATTATACTTAGAGCAACAGAGATATTGGCTACATTAGAACAAAAATCAATAGAAAGTGAGGGGAAATCATCATTAGATAGCACTGAGACTATGAAAGCTCTATCAGCGCAATCAATGCAACTGAGTATCTTCGAGACGGCTGATCCAACCGCTGGAAAATTGAAAGAAATAATCAGTGATATTCAACTGAATCAAATGACACCTATTGAGTGTATGATAAAGTTACAAGAGATGAAAAAGTTATTGGAAGAGTAAGTGTACAACACTAATTATATGATATAGCATAATACTTATATTGGTTAGATAAAACAATAATTACTGAATAAGTTATCCATAAATAAAATTAGAATTGCGGACATGAAGAATATTTGCATAATATTATTTTCATTTTTTTTGAGTTGCAAGCCTAGTACAACTAGAGAAATACATCAAGTTGAAAATTATCATTTCGCGATACTTGATAATGAGCCTGTATTTGAAGATGAATATTTATTTGAGAAAGAGAAAAAATCTTGTTTGATAGAAAATGTAGAAGGAGTACTTATATATTATTGCGACTGGAATAGCAATGGAAATCATAAAGAAATCGGAGTAGATTACATCGGCATTAAATCTAAATTAGAACAAAAGCCTACACTTATAAAACTTGAAAAGAACACTCCGGTCAATATAAATGGAGAGATGCAAAATTTTTATTTAGAAGAAAATACTTTACGAAGTTCCGAAAAGAAATTAGATCTAGTGACTAACTTAAATATTACGACCAAATTACATCCAATACTACTAGAAAGTAATGAATATTTTCTACCCAAAATACATTCTGATTCAACTGTTATTTATTTTTGGGCCACGTGGTGCAGGCCTTGTGTAGAAACTCTTAAGAATATTGATCTAGAAAAATTGGAGAAAAAGAATATTTCATTTATACCAATAGCCTACAACTGCAGCGGAACTAAAGATTTCTTCAATCAAAACAGCTTAAATTTTTCAGATTTAAACATTTCTGAACAAGCTGCAAAAGATTATAATATCCTTTCCCTACCGACTCAATATACCTTTCTTAAAAACGGTGAAATTTCGGACAACAATGTGAAACTTAAAACGTACTTCTCAAATAGCAATATTGAGCATTAACAATCCTAAATCAGCATAACTCTTTGCATCACAATTCATAATAAATATTTTGAGCAACAATAGAAATAGAGGAAAACAATCGAATGACGATAAGCTATTTTCTGATAAATTTATTCCAATTTTAACTGAAGCCACTAATGATTTATCCTTACTTCTCGGTCGTGGATATTCCATAAATTCTGCACTCCTACTTGTTGGTAACCGTTACAAACTAAACAAAAGACAAAGAAAAGCTGTAATGAGAATTAGTTGTAGCGAAAAACTAATCATCCAAAGACAAACCCAGGAAGTAAAATCTTCTGATGTAATAGATAAGAATATTGAAATAGATGGATTCAATCTATTAATACTTTTAGAAAGCATCTTATCCGGTGCATATGTATTTGAATGTAGGGATGGACTTTTTCGTGATATCTCAAGTGTACACGGATCATATAAAAGAGTCAATCAAACAGAAGAAGGAATTAAATTGCTCGGAAGGACGCTAAAAGACCTTCAAGTTAAATCAGCACATTGGTATTTGGATCAACCAGTATCTAATAGTGGCAAACTGAAGACCATGTTGATGGGAATTAGTAAGGAACTAGGCTTTAATTGGTCAGTCGAATTGGTTTATGATCCAGACAAAGTTCTAATCAAAAGCAAAAACATTGTGGTATCCTCGGATGGCTGGATTATTGACAATGCAGCTCAATGGTTTAATCTAGGTGCCGTATTAGTAGAAAGAATTACTGAAAATAAAAACATCTTAAAGATATAATTCAATATTTAAATCAACTCAGTTCCTCCAACAACAAATTGCAACCTCTCGCTTCTGCCATATCCAGTCTACCCGTTAAGACCAATTGATTTTTAGAATTGATATAACCAGTATCTTCCGTCATTATAAAAGCGCAACTGTCAATATTTGCTAAATCTATAATACATAGGATTCCTTGCTTCCCTTCAGGAGCCAAACTCAATGGATCAGTGATGTCATGAATACGCGCTCTTAAAAATACATTTTGATTAAATGCACCTAAGCCATTAGAATATAATTGTGAATTTAATTCTGTCATTCCATATTCAGAATGGACGGAGGAAACATGAAAAGCAGTTTTTAATATACCATGTAATTCGACCTTAGGCATCTCTTTACGTTGACCTTTCATGCCACCAGTTTCCATGATGATGAGTTCAGGAAACTCCAATTGATATTTTTCAGCAAAATCGATCAAAGCATAACTCACACCAAATAGAATGGTAGGCTTTCCTTCATCTTTACATTTTAATAGAGTCTTGTACAATTCATTGTGCTCATACAGATAGAAATCACTTTCTTCGTAGACAGATAAGGATATAAAATGTTGCATCATATCCACAAGTGATGATCCTTCTCGCTCCAAGTAATTAGGTAGCAAAGCGAGGAATACATAATCGCTTACTGAACCGTAAGACATTTCGAATACCTTCACAGTTTGATCCAAGTACTTTTTTCGACTTCTTACATGATGTAAACTTTTGCCTGTAGCAGTAGTACCACTGCTGGAGTAAGTAACCTCTACTTTAGCATCACCAGAGATCACAGGATGATGTTTAAATGCTGAAATCGGCAAGAAGGGAATATCATCGATTTGATTTACTTCTCGATCTCCTAGGTTTTTTAAGTGTTCACCATAGATTCTACAATGCTCTTTTTGATATTTATAGAGATCTAGAACGACTTGATCATAGGATTTATCTGACACTTGTGCTATTCTGTCGAGTAATTCTTGTCTAATGGCCTCGTTATGGAATGATGAAGTGATTTTAATAGTTTAATTTAGTGATACACAAAAGTAGTTTAATGTTGCAGAATCTAACCAAAGTCTTACTCTTCCTTTTTGCCTTAACTTTAATCGTTCCTGCTTGTAATAATGGACCGGATGATTCTCCCGTGCCGCAGCTCAGTTTTATTGGCATGACCAAAAGCGAAATTAGTCAAGGAATTAATGTCGATACGGTCTTTGTTACATTAGGTTTTGTTGATGGCGATGGTGACATCAGTATTTCAGAAAACAACCCAGATAAGCTAAATCTTACCGTTCGCGATATGAGAACAGGAAACGTTTCTGATAGGTTTTTAGTGCCAGAGATACCGGCCTCAGGAGCATCCAATGGTATTCGAGGGGAAATGACTGTAAAGATGCTGAGTGTCTGCTGTGTGTATCCTTTAATGGATAGCATCCCTCCATGCTCCGTTACAAGTCTATACCCTACTAATGAACTCATTTGGGAATACACCCTTACTGACAATGCAGGCAATGTCAGTAATTCAGTATTGACCAGTCCAATAAATCTGCTATGTCAGTAAGAATTACTACCCTTCTATTTGCCCTAATCTCATCTTACACACTTTTTTCTCAAGGCTATTATATCCAAAACTATAATGTCGACATGGTCTTACAAGAAGATGGGAGTTTGGATATAGTAGAGGAAATCACAGTGTTTTTTGAAGAAAAGCGACAAGGTATCATCAGAGACATACCTTATCAATATAAATGGGAAGGCAATAATATCAAAATCGACATCACAGACATTAATATTCCTGGATATAAAAGTCAAATATCTAATGGAAAAGGCAATAAAAGTATCAGAATAGGGACCAAAGGAAAATTTATACTTGGAGAGCATCTCTACCAAATTCGTTACTCTGTCAAAGGTCAAATAACTGCTTATGAAGATTTCTTAGAACTATACTGGAATCCTATACCTGAAGATTGGGATACTCGAATCGAATCTTATGAATACCAGCTTAAATTTAGCACTCCTTTAGATCTGCAGTTCGAGGATTATAGGGTCTGGAGTGGAAAGCAAAACAGCGCCGACAATTCTGCTACCATCCAATATGTAGACAACACTTTACGAGGACGAGGGACTTCACCATTAAAAGCGAATCAGGGAGTCACCATAGCTGTCAAATTGCCTAGTGACTATGTTACAGTTTCTTTAATCGCTGAATCAGCCCAGAGTACCCAGAAAAAGAAAAGACCTATCAATAATGATCCATGGACATGGGCTATTTCAGCATTAGCTTTCTTGGGTTTATGGAGCCTAAGACAAAAAATTGATGGCAATTCGGAAGAAGAAAAGACGATTCAATTAGAACATTATCCTCCTGATGATATGTCTGCTGCTCAAGTAGGATATTTCATAGATCACAAAGCTAATGCAAGAGATATCATGTCGCTTATTCCTCAATGGGGAGCTGAAGGTTTGATCGAACTTAAAAAACTAGAAGATGATACATTAATTATCAAAAAACAATCACTCCCTGCCGAATTGCCTGAATACGAGCATACATTATTCAATGCCATATTTAAGCAAAGTGACCGTGTCAATTTAAGTCTTCTAAAATATCATTTAGCTACAGATCTCTACAAAGCTCAAATGCAGCTTTCTAAGGAAAATAAGCAAAGTGATCTCTACGACTCCACTTCAGTCCAGTACCTTCATTCTTGGATCACATTAATAGGCGCATTAGCATTTACGCTTTTTGGAATTTTGAGTATAATTTTTTGGATGACTATTGTACTGGGTGCTTCTTTCATTCTGCTAGGGATACTATTAGTCATTATTTATTTTTCAGAAGCTAAGCATAGTGCAGTAGGTAGCAGGATAAAAAATCATCTGTTGGGTCTAGAGCAATTTTTGAAGAATCATGATGGATCTGAGTATCCTATGTTGATGAAGAACGATCCTCGATATTTTGATAAAATGTTTCCTTACGCTGTTGCATTAGGAATAGATACAAAATTCTTAGAAAGATTTAGTGAGCAGGTAGATTACGATCCTCAATGGTATGGATACCATAATAATATTCCCGCCTCGGTAATAGTGAGCAGTCCGATGAAAGAGTTTTCGGAAAATTTTGACGTAAAAGAAATTACCTCGGTATTTAGTGCAGTGCAAACACCAGAAGGTTCTTCTGGTGGAGGCTTTAGCGGAGGAGGATCTGTAGGTGGAGGCTTTGGCGGTGGCGGCGGCTCAAGTTGGTAAAGCGTGGCTTTTTCTCGAAAAGAGAAAAAACGCGCGTACTATGCATTGAGGCAGTGAATCCACAAGATTCACGTTCAATGCATCACAACAATGTCCTTTAAAACATTTACTGGCTTTACTTCGAAAAGAGAAAAAACGCTTGCAGCAGAGTGAATCCACAAGA
>CALBEE010000148.1 GCA_937927575.1 uncultured Saprospiraceae bacterium
ATAGATACTGAAGATCTTTTAGCAGTTGATAGAGCTTCAAACTTTTACTTAGGAGCAACGGATTTAGATGTACTTAGAAATGTTGGTGCCATTAACAATTCTGGAATCGAACTTTCAATAACATCTACTAATATCAATACAAGTGGTTTTACATGGACATCTAATGTAAACTTCTCTAGAAATAGAAATGAAGTAGTAGAGTTATCATCAGGTACAGAACTTATCGGTAGTGGAGCGCCAGGTTATTTCTCAGGTGCGACTACATACATTTTACGTGAAGGAGAACCTCTAGGACAATTCTGGGGATTAGATTACCAAGGTGTATACCAAGGTGGAGCTATTCCAGCTGGTACTGCTTTAGCAGGATCTTCATTTGATGGAGATGGAAACCCAATACCAGGAGAACCATTATTCGCAGAAGTAGCTGACGAAGAAGGTCTTTTTGACGGTGTAATAAACGATAACGACAGACAGATTATTGGAGATCCAAATCCTGATTTTGCATTTGGTCTTACCAATACGTTTTCTTACAAAAGCTTTGATTTAAACATTTTCTTCCAAGGTGCTGTTGGAGGAGATATATATAACCTTACAGCTATCCAATTATATAATGGAGATAGTAACGCTTTAACGGATATATTAAATTCTTGGACACCTCAAAATACAGATACGGATATACCACGTGCAGCAATCAGAGGTAGAGAGCGTTCATCTAGATTCGTAGAAGACGGAAGTTATATTAGACTTAAAAATTTAGCATTAGGATATAGTTTACCTAATAGAATATTAGATAGAGCTGGAATAGGTTCTGCAAGACTAACTCTAAGTGCTCAAAACATATTGACATTAACAAGTTACTCTGGTCTTGATCCTGAAGTAAGTTACTTTGGTAGCGGAGGAGAAAGCAGTGGAGAAAGCAATGTTATTCAAGGACATGATTATGGTAATTACCCTAATCTAAGTTCGCTTACTTTTGGTATCAATTTGCAATTCTAAATCATTAAAAAGATTATTAAAATGAAAAATTTCAAATATTTATTCACGATATTAATTGGCCTTACCATTATAGGTTGTTCTAATTTAGAAGAAGATGCACGAAGCCAATTAGAGCCAGATGAGAGAGACGTAAATCTGGAAACAGTAGAAACTACAATAGCTGGTGCATACGGTCATTTATCTGCGAGAGCATTCATGTCAAGAGCTTTAGGATTGACACTAATGTTACGTTCTGATATGGTAGATATAGGTAATCCTAGTACTAATGCTGAAAGAATTGAACATGATCAATTTTCCTTATCAGCAAGTAATCCATTGATCTTAAATCAATCTAATCCTGAAAGAAGTTTCTGGCCTAGACTTTATCAAATGGTAAGAGGTGCCAATGAGACGCTTCGCGAATTAGAAGTCTTAGAAGAACAAGAAGCTGGCGTAAAAGAAGAGATAGCAGGAAGAGCTAGGTTTATACGTGGATTTGCTTACTATCATCTAGTTAGACTATTTGGTGATATCCCATATCTAGATGAGACTACTACTACTGCAGAGGCATCAATAGCGCCAAGAACATCTGCTGATATTGTATATGCAAACATCATAGAAGATTTCCAAGCTGCTAAGCAGTCATTACCAAATACAAGAGCTGATAGAGCACTTCCGGGTAAGGCAGCAGCAAGTGGATTCCTTGCCAGTGTATATCTAACTAGAGGAGAATATCAATTAGCGTATAATGAAGCGACTGAAATTATCAACAGTGCTAGTCTTTATGATTTAGAATTAGATCCAGATTATCGTGATATTTTCCACGCAGTGAATACAGATAATTCTAAAGAGCCAATTTTTGTAATCGACTTCGTAGGAACTAATGTAGGAGACGAATCTAGAGATTATCTAGCTGCTTTTACTGGATTCTTCCAACAGGCAACTTACTACCCTTCTGGAGGATGGTCTGTAATGGTACCTGCGCAATCAGTTTTTGATTCTTGGCCAGATGGAGATTATAGAAAAGAAGTGAATTTTGATGACGAAGCGACTACTAACAGTGGCGATGTAATCGACTACACGCAGTTTTCTAGTTTAGATGGTAGAAATGCAAATCGTCCGCACATTTCTAAGTACACAGCTATGGCAGGAGATCTACCACAAGCTAATACTAGTGGGCGTGATTCAGAATCTAACTATCAGATGATGCGTTACGCCGAAGTGTTATTGATTGCGGCAGAAGCTGCAATCGAAATTGGTAATACATCTGAAGCTGATCAGTATATCAATATGATTAGAAAAAGAGCGAGAGATGGTGATGGAACTAGCACAAGTGCTGTACCTGCTGATATCTCAGGAGCTACTATCAATGATGTCTTAGAAGAAAGAAGATTAGAGTTAGCTTTTGAGCAGAAGAGATGGTATGATATAGTAAGAAGAAGAATGGGAGATACTGTATTCGGACCAGGTGGTTTTGAGACAGAACTTCAAGGAACACAAAACTTTGATCCTAACAGAGATTACTTACTTCCAATACCTCCAATTGAAATTACAAACAATCCTAGTTTGACCCAGAATCCAGGCTACTAGTCACAGGATTTATGGTATAATAAAGAGTCTTCTATCTTACGGTGGAAGGCTCTTTTTTTGTCTCATATGTCAGCATACATTTAAAAATGTCTTATTTATAGGATTTATGTAAACAAAGTCTGTATTAAATTTGTAAATTGGTCAACCAATTAAATGTAACCGTTTAGAATTTTACAAAGGCTGAGTATTTCTGGTCAAGTATTATGAAATAAGTACCATTACTTGGATTTTTTTAACCCTACTATTTTGTGTTTTTATATTTTTTAAAACCATTAATTTATGAAGATGTTATCCAGCAATCGATCATTAAGCGCAGGACAATTTAATTTTTCTTATTCTTCTTTTGCTCAATGCATTATAGTGCTATTGATGTTGAATCTTTTGGTCAGTCCAGCCACTGCTCAAAATTTGGATCCCAACCTTCCGCCAGGTGGAAATTTTGATCTGACCTATTGGAAACTCACTCGCCCTAATCAACAAGAAAGAGATGCGGACCAATTATCAACAGGTTATTCAGTAGATGGAGAATTCTATACCAATCCTACAACTGGCGCTATGGTATTTTGGTGTCCTAATGATGGAGCCACAGGAGGCAGCACCTATCCAAGGAATGAGCTAAGAGAAATGATGAGAAGGCTGGATACTAGCATTCCGACACAAGGTATTAATAAAAATAACTGGGTATTCTCTTCTTCGACCATGGCCAATCAAGAAGCGGCAGGTGGCGTAGATGGAATTATGACCGCGACCTGCGCTGTAGATCATGTATCATTGACCTCTGATGAATTTCGTAAAGTAGGGCGTACGATTGTTGGACAGATACACGCTTCTGACGACGAACCTTGTAGAATCTATTATAGAAAACTACCGGGTCATACTAAAGGCTCAATATATTTTGCTCACGAACCAACAACGGGAGCTGAACAATGGTATGATATGATCGGTAGCAGAGATGATAATGCACCTGATCCAGTAGATGGAGTGGCTTTGGGCGAGAAGTTTAGCTATGAGATCAAGGCAATCGGCAATTTGCTAACCGTTACAATCATGAGAGAAGGTAAAGACGATGTAGTACGTGAAGTAGATATGACAAATAGTGGCTTCCAAGATGATTGGATGTATTTTAAAGCTGGAAATTATAATCAAAATAATGCTGGTGATCCTGATGAATATGCACAGGTATCCTTCTACGCATTGGATGTAACTCATTTTGCTCCCACTCCGCCATCAGAATATGATGCACCATCAGATATTCCAAGATTCCAACCATTTCTTGCTGAATGTAAGATTCAAGGTCCTACTAGCTCTACCCTACGTGATAAAGAAGCACTCAACGACGGATATTCTCACCCTGATTGGTTTTATGTAGTAGATGGTGATAAGGTCTTATTCAATCAATCTGGAGATAGTCGACGTACAGAACTAAGAAATGAAACCAATTGGAATCTAAATGATCAAAATCGCTCTCTACATGGTAGAATAGATATCGTAGAACAGACTTGCGATCAAGTAACTGTAATGCAAATACACGATGATGCTAACGCTGGTGATGGTCCTAACAAACCTTTACTAAGAATATATAAGCATAATGCTAAGGAGCCTACCAATCATATTTGGGCGGCCATCAAAACAAATGAAGGAGGCGTGAGTACTACTCATGTAGATTTGGGTGAAGACCCAGGCGGATATTTCAATTGTGACATTAGATTAGTGGATGGTAATATGATCATCGACTTTGAAGGTGAAGAAAAAGTAAATATGGATGTGTCTTTCTGGACATGGCCAAGCTATTGGAAAGCAGGTGTCTACCTACAAGATGATGGAGAAGCTACCGCGCATTTTGATGATCTTTTTGAAGAAGATGGAACACAGCAAAACTTTTTCCCATCCATTAGTATCATCGATCCTGTAAACAATACGAATTTTATCCCAGGCAGTGATGCTACGATTACGGCAGATGCGCAGGATTCTGATGGATCTATTACTAAAGTAGAATTTTTTGAAGGTGGAGTTAATAAGCTTGGAGAAGCGACTGAGGCACCTTACTCATTTACATGGACCAACTTAGTAGAAGGTGATTATATACTTACCGCTAAGGCCACAGACAATGAAGGAGGTGCTCGAACATCATTGAGCACTAATATTACAGTTAGAGATCAAGTAGATGTTAGTGGAGTCGAACTTATAGATGTGAATGCTGTCGGTGTGGGAGCAAGCGTTCAGCTAAAGGCTAATGTATTTCCTGCAGATGCCGTCAACCAAAATGTGGTTTTCGAATCGCAAGATCCTAGCATAGCAACAGTCACTGATGAAGGATTCTTAACTGCTGTTTCTGAAGGAATCGTAAACGTAACTGTAACGACTGATGAAGGAGGATTTACGGATTCTAAAATGATACGCATCCTTAATCCTTCTACAGAATTTAACTGGGCTCTTGGCAGACCTACTCAAGGAACTGGCACCCCTGATGGACCCAATGTAGTTTCTAATCTTGTAGATGATAATACAAGCACTCGTTGGTCAGTACAAGTTTTTCCACAGTCGGCCGTTGTTGATTTAGGAAGAGATATCATTATAAGTAGAACTGAACTTACGTGCCATGAAAACCGAGCTTACCAATTTATTATTGAAGGATCTGCTAATCTAGATGGACCTTATGAAACCATCGTAGACAGATCTGATAATACAATTCCGGGAACGGCCACTATTCCGATTATAAATGTCGTTGATAGTTTGGAAGCGAGATTTGTACGAATTACTGTATCTGGAGCGGCCGAGTATACTGGACAATGGGTAAGCCTCACCGAACTTAGAGTCTTTGGCGATCAAGTAGTTTCAAATAATAATGTTTTAGCTGATAATGAGATTATATTATCTCCAAATCCAGCAACATCTATAGTGACTATTGAAGGTGGTGCATCATATGACAATGTATCCGTGTATGACCAATCAGGAAGAAAAGTCATCCAACAAAAGATGAATATTTCTGAAACATTAGACATTAACGAACTTCAATCTGGAATCTACTTGGTAAGACTTGAAGGCGATAACAAAACTCAAGTTTTAAAACTGATCAAGCAATAAGCAAATTGATTTTTGATATAACATTACTATTAGAAAAAGTTGCAGCCTTAAGGGTTGCAACTTTTTTTTTTGAATCTTTCTTAAATGGCAATATGAAATGTTTTATATAAATGATCATAAACTGCTACTTCTCAAAACGGATGAAATAAAGAGCGAGATGGATATCACGCGAAAATGAATTTAGCTTAATACTTCATTTATAACTTTCGAACTTTATCGTTAATATTGATTAAAATTTAATACTATGAAACTTCATTTGTGTTTTTATCTTCTTTTCATTAGCGCTTTGGTAAAGGCTCAAAACAGATTTGATGTTTCGTCTGCTTCGGAATTTTCCGCAGCTCAGCAAGATGCAATTTATGGCGATACCATCGTTTGGGAATCGGGTATTTATTCCAATACAAGAATGGATATTAATAAAGATGGATTGATAATAAGAGCGGAATCACATGGCACAGTTTTATTTAAAGGAGTTTCAAGAGTAGTCATTAATGCAAATGACATTACATTTTCAGGCTTTCAATATATTGGAGGCTTTATCGGTAATTTAGATGTAATTAGAGTTTTTGGGAGTGATGTATTGATAACTCAAGTAAATATTCAAAACTATACTTGCCATAAGTATCTGGTAGTGGATGAGATTTCTAGAAGAACAACCATTAGCTATTGCAATTTCGAAAATCGTCTCAACTTAGATGATAAAAACATTCTCTCTATATTAGTAGACAATGAACCTGGCTATCATAAAATTCAATATTGTTCATTCAAAAATTTTGATGGCACTGGAAATGATCAAGGTATCGAGCCTATAAGAATTGGTGTTAGTACACAAGGGCATCTAGATAGCCGTACACTAGTAGAGTACTGTTACTTCACCCAATGTAATGGTGATGGTGAAATCATTTCGCATAAGGCAAGACAAAATGTATATCGTTATAATACATTTGAAGACAATCCTTATTCCGAACTTGTATTAAGACATGGAGATGAAGGAATCATCTATGGTAACTTTTTTCTAAATAATATGGGAGGAGTTCGAATAAGAGAAGGCTCTCAACATTTTATATACAATAATTATTTTCAAGATATTGATCGTAGAGCGATATTTTTAATGAACGACCCAGCTGATCCTTTATCTGATATTCATATTTATCATAACACTATTATCAATTCCGAAGAAGTTATATTAGGAGGTGATGGCAATAATCCACCTACCAATGTTACTATTGCCAATAATATATTTGCTCATCCACTCGAACAACTATTTGATGAAGATTCTAAAAGTGAAACTTGGATTGGAAATTTTTATTTTGGTGATTTAGGAATTGAGATTCCTTCTAATGGACTTTTAAATTCTGATCCCAATCTTTCAGAAAATTCAGAAGGCTTTTTTCAGCCTGATTCTAATAGTGCTGTGATAGCCTCAGCAAGCGATGGTTATCCACCTGTTCCTCTTTATCCAGAGATGGATTATGATCATGAAATACTATTAGATATTATGCAAGATTCCAGATCGGAATCAATAAACGAGCGTGCAATTGGAGCTTCAGAATTTTCATTATTGAAAAATGTTCAACCACATGCTACCGAGACCAATACTGGTCCATCGTATTTATTTGATAGCCTTGTAAATTATGTAGCCGTCAATGCATCGCAGCTCTATATCGGTAAAGAAGGAGACCTAAAAACAGTGGACATTTCTAGTAATATGGATTGGGAAGTAGTAAATGATTCTGATTGGATTAGTACCGATCTTTCTGTGGGTACAAGTGATGCGCAACTTGTCATCACTATAGATGCGAATCAAGAGAGTAGCAATCGTTCTGCTACACTTACCATCGGTGAGGGAGCGGAAATGGTAACGATAATTATTTTTCAGGATGCAGGCGATCCAGTAAACCTCTTCGAAAACTTAAAAGATCAACTCACCCTATTTCCAAATCCCACATTTGGTAACGTAAAGTTGAGTAATATTCCGCCTGACATCAGCGAAACGCAAATAGAGCTACTTCAGCTAAATGGAACACGTATATTCTCTCAAGCCTATATAATTCGTAATAATGAATTAGTAATGGATATTGACCATCTCGTATCAGGTACTTATATACTTAATATGAAATTCTTTAAAAATGATGAGACTTTGCATAGCGAATTGACTAGCAAATTGATTCGTAACTAATTATGACGAAGAGGTCGATTCACTTCATTATTGCAACATCCTAGAACACAATTTAGCTAGACTATTGCTTCTAATGTGATTCCCTCAGCATCACAAGGCATTGCGTATCTGTTATCCTATTTACGTATAATTTCGAATGTAAGATCAGCAACCAATAATTCTCTGGTTAACCAATTGAAAGATAATCATCCTCAACAATTGAGTTTTCCTAACTGATTGCTGCCAAGTGACTTATCACCACTTGAGATAAGTCAAAAATCTCGTAACAATTAAGAAATATAAATTGGTTAACCAATTTATATTTTGTAACATCACAGTTGATTAATATTGACTAGGAATTGAGTCCTGCCTGGAGTGGTGTTTATAATAATGTAAGTGGTAGTTTTCTTGGAGCATATGATACTGATAATGCTAACGGCTGTGGAGATGTAGGTAGAGAGAAATAGCAGAGTGGATTGGAATAGATATATCTAGTTGTTCAGCACCAAGTATGCTAACATTATGTTTTGATGCGGCGCACTTTGGCAATACAGAAGCAGCAGGTGCTGGATGGGACGGACCTTCTAATGTAACTTTTACGGTAACTATAGACGGAGGCACAGATATGACTATAGTTTCGATTGAAGATCAGGGCACAAATTCGAATCCGGCTTTTGATTTAAACTGTGATCTTGTGGGTGATGCTGGAAATGAAATTACAAATACATTTACGACCTATTGTTTTGATTTCCCTGGCTATGGCACCAACTTGGATTTACTTATAAATATTAACGGACTTAACGAAGCTTTTGAAGATATAGGCATTGATAATATTGCTATCTATTGCGAAGATGATGAAGCAGATTTACCAGTCATTCCGCTGGTCAGCACAGATAATGTACGTGGCAACAATAATTCCTATACAGTCAACCAATACTCTTTCATT
>CALBEE010000149.1 GCA_937927575.1 uncultured Saprospiraceae bacterium
GTTTCTTAAAGGATACAAGATCAATAATCGGACACGTATTAAAAAAACCTTTTGGTTATGCAGGAGATTATCAAATTATTGATCGTTTTTACACTAATGACGTTTCTAAAGAGCATTACTTATGGGACAAATATATTTTAAATTCTAATGCGGTAAAAGCAGTTCAAAACCGAAAGACTTATTTCAAAAAATTGGTACTTGGCAAAATTTATGAAAAGTCTCATTGTAAATTATTAAATATTGCAAGTGGTCCAGCTAGAGACCTCAAAGAAGTTTATGACTTAATTAGTAATATCGATGATTTAGATACTACGTGTATTGATATGGATAGTAATGCCATTGATTTTGCCAAAGGAATTAATGATTCTTATTTAAGTCAAATTAAATTTGTTAATAAGAATATATTTAAATATAAGACGGAAGAAAAATATGATGTAGTCTGGTCTGCCGGCCTATTCGATTATTTTAATGACAAGGCTTTTTTAATGATGCTCAAAAGAATGAAAGAATGGGTCAATCCGAATGGAGAAATTGTAGTTGGCAATTTTAATGCTGATTATAACCCAACAAGACCAGTAATGGAAATTCTGGGCGACTGGCATTTACAACATAGAAGTGAAAATGAATTAATCCAATTAGCGATTCAAGCAGGTTTCGAAAAAGGTCAAATTTCAGTAGGAAGAGAACCTCAAAACGTAAATCTGTTTTTGCATATTAAAAATAATTAGACTATGGATTTTTTACCTAGAGATATGCAATACTATACAAAGGATCTATATCAGCATATTCCAAAAGAAGCTTATAGACCAGCAACGTATAAGTTAGTATATATGATTTTGCATGCTACATTCATATTTGGGGCCATTTATATTTGTGCTAATAGCTCTTCTTTATTAGTAGGTTTAGTAACGCCCATAATTTCTGGAATTTCTATAGCGTGCCTGTTCTTATTTTCTCATGAACTTTCACACGGTACTATTGTAAAAAGACAGCCCTTACTCTATATTTCACAATTTGTATTTTGGACTTTTAGTGGCATACCTCCTACTATGTGGAAAAAAGTTCATAATCTTTCTCATCATAGAAATATGAATACTTATAATGATCCAGACCGTAGAACTTTCAAATCAGAGTCTACATGGTTGGTTAAGCTCTATAACTATTTTATTTATCCTAATAAGATATTGAGGTATTCTCTTACAATAGGTTTTGCTATGATGTTTTATTCAGTGAAGCATACTTTAGCTGTGTTTTATAGAGATGGCATTAAACCAGATATTGTAACATTTAGACCAAGTTATACTTACAAGGAAAAATTAAGGATTTTATTTGAGTATCTATTTCAAATCTTATTTTGGGTCTTAGTAATTAATTTTATTGGAGGGTATCGTGGATTATACTTTGCAATGGCGAGTTGGTATTGTTATTCTGCTTTAGTTATCATATTTATAATTACCCAGCACCTAAGAGATGAAGTATTTATTGATACCGCAGACCCTCTTTTGACGACAACCTCTGTAATTATTCCTGCTTGGTTAGATAGGATTATTGATTGGCATTCTTACCATATTGAACATCATTTATTTCCTGGAATTAATTTTGATTATTACAGAGACCTTAGCCCACATATAGAAAGGAAATTTTCTATTAGATACTCAAGAATCCCACTGTTACAAGCATTAAAAGAGTGTTTCGATAATGATATATTGGTAGATGATCCATTGGTCTAATTGGTATATTTTAATAAACATTCCTTTAGTCTTATTCACGCACATCATCTACTAATTCATTCCACGCTTTGGTAAGATCTATTTTGGGATGGGTACGATAGTAAATGTATCCTGGATCTCTTGCATATTTATCTTCAGTACTATCGACAAGTTCTATAGTTTCAAACCAACTGGATTCGGATTGTTTTCGATCGTCAAGCATTATTTGATTATCGTAGGTGATATCTTTTTTGAGTCGGCTAACATAGGATCCGCCAAAGCTATAGGCCTCTGGCAGCTTGTAGTTTTTTCGATATCGGTTATAAGCACCCATTTGACCATAAGGTCCAATTATAATCGAGCAGCTTGATTTTGTAGAGTCTGGAAGACTAGTATAAAATTCATTAACATTATGAACCATTTCTTTCCAACCAAATGTATCGGAGATGTCTTGAGGTAATTCATGATAACTTCCATCTTCCCAACGGAGCATATAATTTATACCATAATCTTCAGATAAAGTCTTACAGTATTTTTTCAACTTAGAAATTTTATAAATTGGAAGAGATAAAGGATAGAAAGGAAGAGTGAAGATGGTCATGAGGGCAATCAGAATATATTGTTGATATTTCTTTTGAATCAATTGACTAATTGCTATTCCGCCCAATGGAAATAACATCAAGAACGCTCCATGAGCATAGTAAGGTTTGCCGTTTAATATACCAATTAAGATAATCGTGATGATTGAACTAAACACTAAGTAACGATACACTTTATATGTGTCTGACTGCAAGAAATATAGAAGTCCAGTAATCCATATAATGGAAAAGCCTTTATGCTCAAAAAATAGACTTTTAAAATAATCACCCAACGCAATGTTTGATAATTGCGTTGATCTTAGTTCTTCCATATGCGTAAAGAATGGCCAGCCGTTATCGACTTGCCAATATAGGTTAGGCAGAAAAATAATCATAGCTAAGCCGGCGCCAGCTAATATCCATTTATGAGCAATAAGTTTTCTTTCTGGTGTAATGAGTATCCCAGCTAACAGACCAAAGATGTAGAATGAAATAGAGTATTTCGTCAACATACCTAGTCCGATAATTGTACCGAGTATTAAGTAATTAGTCTTAATAGGTTGTTGAATAATTTTTATTGTCTGATAGGCTAATAACATCCACATCATTTGATTAAACGATACAGGCTGAAAGTAGTTATTGGACCCCAAAAGCGATGTAGATAAAAGCAATGAACATCCGGTAATGATGGCAGCTTGAATATTACCTCCTAGCTTATCAACAGTTTTGATGGCTAATGCTATTATTATTGCGCCTGCTATGGCTGGCATCATTCTAATGGCAAAATCACTTCCTCCGAGTAACAACGAAATTTTCCCTATCAAGGGTGTCATAGGAGGTATTTCGAAATATCCCCATTGTAAATCCGTGGCTTGGTCAATATATAGATATTCGTCTCTATGCAATCCATAAGTACTATTGGTAGCGGCGTGGATTATTAATTTGGTAAGAACAAATAATCCTATGATTTTATTTAGTAGAGATTTTTTCATATTCGGTATGACTAAATTACAAAAGTGGTTTCAATGTCATTTTGGAATTAGACTTACACAGTTATTTTTACGACAGTAACATATTTATCATCTATTATAATATCTTGAGCCTCGTTAGTATTAGATCTAAAAAACATTATGCTCAAATCTTTCCTAAAGCGAATCCATCCAAAGTATCAGGCGCTAATCAATGAGTATCCAGTCGATATGAAACCTCGATACGGCCATGGCAAGCCGCCGCACAAGCAGTTGTATGATATTATAGATAATGAAAGGACTACATATACTGCTTTGATAGATGCAGCGCTTTCATATCAGATGGAAATTGCGCAAATAGAGGACAGCAGCAAGGTGTCTGACAATACTAAGCCAGGATGGAATAACGGTTTTTTACCAGGATTAGACATCATAGCGATCTATGCTATGATCGCTCATTATAAGCCGAAGAGATACGTGGAAGTAGGTTCTGGTAATTCTACTAAAGTCGCCTATAAAGCAAAACAAGAGCAGCATAAAGAACTGGAGATTACATCTATTGATCCCATGCCTAGAGCAGAGATAGATCAGTTAGCCGATATTGTGATAAGAAAGCCATTTGAAGATATAGATTATCAGATGATCCTTGCATTGGAAGCAGGAGACATATTATTTATTGATAACTCTCATAGGATACTTCCTAATTCTGATTCTATGGTCTTTTACATGGAAATTTTACCACAGTTAAAAGAAGGAGTCATTGTACATATTCATGATATCTATTTACCTTATGACTATCCACAATTTATGTGTGATCGATTTTATACAGAGCAATATGGACTAGCTATGTATGTCATGGCAAACCCTGAGAGGTATAAGACGATTTTTCCTTGCTATTTTGTTTCAGAAGATACACAACTCGCTGAACAATTATCACCCATATGGAATCATGATAATCTAAAAGGAGTCGAAAGACATGGCGGTTCTTATTGGTTGCAAATAGGAAAGTAGTTTGTAAGTATTATAGTCTTAAGTATAGCGTGTTGAAATTTCAGTGATCAGTGTAGAATAAGTATTACCTTCTCTTTTTTTGATTAAAAGCTATTCTTGAAACAAGCAAGTGCTAATATCATCACAATCTAATATTCCATTATTTTCTACTACACGTCCCAAGATATTAATGACTTCAAATTGACCACTATTTAATATCGTTCCATCATTGATAAATCTCGAATTATTTCCACTCAAATCGAAAGTAAGTGTAGTTGATTCTGGAACGGAAAGTTGCCCTCCATTTTCTACGATAAGTGAAGCATAAGTAAAATTATTTCCGATAGGTAGAGTAGGGTAACTCAATGCATCACATCCACAGTTGGGAATTAAAATAGAATCTGAAATCATAGGAACAGAATTTCCAGACCAATTATCAGAATTTTCCCAATCGCCATCTGTTCCCTGCCATATTTTCCATCCTTGCAAACCAGTATGTTCTGATTCGTAACCTAAAATATCTAGCAATTGTAAATCGGAAATATCAGAGGTAGAAGAAAAATCACTTCCTTCAAATTCACTAGGAATTTCAAAGGATTCAAATCTTGCAAAATCAAATTCACCAATGAGATCAGGAGTAAAAGCAGTCCCTGGCGATGGATCATTTGTAATGGTATCCGCTAAAGTGTAAGCGTTATGAAATGCAGTGCTTACAGAGCTGACTTTATTCCAATCAGTATAAGCACAAAGACCTACTTGCATGACATCTGATAAGTCTGGCCTATTATATCTTTGACGGATAGTCCAGTCACCATCTGGCAATTTGTATAATGCGAGTACAGCATTATCTATTCTTACTATCCTAATTGTTGCCGCAGCGGTATCAATACTAATTACTTCAAGTTGTGAATTGCTATTATTAGTCGACTTCACCTCAAAGTGAGGCCCTTGACAACCAGAGCATGAAGGATGGCTAGTCGATGCAAATCCGCAAGAAAGAAAAATAAAATCTTCACCATTATTACTTCTATTCGCAGGGTCAGTAAAATCTCTAGGAGCTCTGATTAAAGGACCCGCTAATGAGTACTGAGATGCATTACTTGGGATACCATCTCCGGCTCTATTAGTAACGGATACATGCGTGGTGAAAACAAAATTTCCACTCACTTCTTTGAATATAAGATTGGATCTTCGATCGGCAAACCATGCGGTGGTATAAGGCATTAAAGTCATTTGACCTTCTGCAGTTTGGTTGATATCCAAAGTTTCTAATTGGGTTGCATTCCACCCTTCGAGTGTGTCAAGATCGACCCAATTATCAATATTACATGTTCTGTCAAATTCATCAGAAGCAGGAATAATCTGTTGCGCTGACAAATAGCTATTATGTAAAAACAATAATATGAGTGGAATATATTTTTTCATTCTATAAATATAGTCACTCTCTAGAATCCATTCATAGGGTAAACCACTACTTGAAAGCTATTTCTGCATCTACAAGGTACAGACCTTTCAATCTAACTATCTTATTTGAAGTATAAGTGAGGACGGAAGAATCTCATGCAGGAATAAAGTTTCTCCTATATTAGAGTCAATTATAAATAGAACATTTACATATGAAATTCGGTACTAAAGTAATTCATGCGGGCATACAACCAGATCCTTCTACTGGAGCTATTATGACGCCTATTTTTCAGACCTCTACTTATGTACAAGCTGCACCAGGCAAGCATAAAGGATACGAATATGGAAGATCGCAGAATCCAACGAGAACTGTATTGGAAAATAATTTAGCATCATTGGAAAACGGCGCTATGGCAATCTGTTTTGGAAGTGGATTAGCGGCTATGGATGCAGTCCTCAAATTGTTAGATCCCCAAGATGAAGTGGTTTCGACGAATGATATTTATGGAGGTTCTTATAGAATAATGAATCAAGTATTTGCTAAGTATAATATCAAATTTCATTACGTAGGCATGGATACTATAAAGAATATAGAAGCCGTAGTAAATGAAAAAACAAAGATGATTTGGATTGAAACTCCTACCAATCCAATGCTCAATATCATAGACATAAAAATGGTTTGTGATTATGCCAAATCAAAAGGAATTATGGTTTGCGTAGACAATACTTTTGCTTCTCCATATTTACAAAATCCTATCGATCTAGGTGCTGATATCGTAATTCATTCTGCTACTAAATATCTAGGAGGACATTCTGATGTGGTTCATGGCGCGGTCATAACCAAAGATTTAGATACTGGAGCGCAATTGAGATTTATCCAAAAAGCGGTAGGTGCTATTCCTGGTCCACAAGATTGTTTTCTTGTTCTGAGAGGAATTAAAACGCTTCATGTCAGGGTGCAAAGAGCTTGTGAAAATGCGAGAAAAGTAGCAGAATATTTACTCACTAATGAGAAGGTCAATAATGTCTATTATCCAGGATTTGACTCTCATCCCAATCATGAAGTAGCCAAAAGACAAATGAAAGATTTTGGTGCGATGATCAGCTTTGATTTTAAGGATGATAATATAGACACTGCTACCGAAATGCTTAGTGCAACTTCTCTTTTTGCTTTAGCAGAGTCTCTAGGCGGTGTAGAGTCTCTAATTGGGCATCCAGCTACTATGACTCATGGATCCATACCCAGAGAAGAACGACTAAAGGTAGGTTTGACGGATTCACTTATCAGATTGAGTGTAGGTATTGAAGATATAGATGATCTCATTGCTGATTTAGACCAAGCTTTAGCGAAAGTCTAGGTATAGCGGGCTTTCTTACAATAATTTTGCGTAAAACGGGTTGTTTACACGTGGTATACATAGATATTTTCTTAATTTCACGTTGTATCCCACGATACATATTGGCTTATACCATATGAGTAGATACCCATATGATATAGGTACTCGGAACCTATTTACTAACAAACCCAACACGAATGAGCGACGTAAAAGAAAAAATTGCTAAGCTTAAGGATCAGGCGGTAAAACAACTTGAAGAAGTTGGAGCGTCTAATCTCGATCACGATTTGCTAGATACTCTAGCAGGAAGACTCAGGTTGGTCATCGATAATAAAGATGCCCTACTAGTATCCGGCGCTGATGAATCAGAGCTGGAGACCGTGCGTAGAAACTTCGTAGAGAAGAAACTAGGCGTGGATGACAAGGACAAAGGAATGGCGGCTGTAAAAGCAGTAGCTAAGAAAATGTCTAGCATCAGAATGAAGAACAGAGTAGCGTTCTACTATCTGGTACAGCAAGAGCTTAGCTAATCCAATTAGCAAATGACATAGTGTACTGCACTTTAAACATTTTAAAAAAATTAGCATAAAGGCATATTGGATGAGACCAATATGCCTTTTTTAATATCCTCTTCCTGCTCATTCGAAATCCTGATTTCCCATTTTTCTTCTTATCTTACTTCAATGCCAAAATCATCTATTGAATCTATAAAGTCGTGGGCTGAAGAAGACCGTCCTAGAGAAAAAATGCTACTCAAAGGCAGAGCGAGCCTTAGTGATGCAGAGCTTATCGCCATTATATTAGGCTCAGGATCAAGAGATGAATCCGCCGTGGCACTGGCTAAAAGGGTGCTTTCTACCGTGGATCATAATTTGCATGAGTTGGGTAAGTTGTCTCTGACGGATCTAATGCAATTCAAAGGGATCGGAGAAGCTAAAGCGATATCGATTGCGGCGGCGCTCGAAATAGGGAGAAGAAGATCGATTACTGCGCCTCAGACCAAGCCAATTATTACTTCTAGTCAAGATGCTTATGATTTAATCAAATCTACTATCTCTGACATGGCACATGAAGAAATGTGGGTGATCTTGCTCAATCAAGGGAATAAAGTCATCAAAAAAGTAAAAATGAGCTCTGGAGGAAGCACGTCAACTATTGTTGATATAAAGATGATTTTTAAAGTCGTCATAGAAGCACAAGCCCAAAATATTATACTAGTACATAATCATCCTTCAGGATCCTTATCGCCAAGTAGAGCAGACAAAGAAATCACTGCTAAAATCAAGGAAGCGGCCAAATACTTAGATCTCAACTTAATGGATCATATCATCGTAGCGGATACAGGTTATTATAGTTTCGTAGACGAAGGGATTTTATAAAATTCATATCACATTCTTTTTTGCATCATGGCACCATAGGTCTCGTAAGTCAGTTCTTTGGCTGAGGCGATTACAAAGAGATCACAAGATCCATCTAAAGTAGCTGGTCCATCCACTATTACAAAATCATCCTTTACTGCTATGGCATCATTGATGGTGACCTCTCCAGATAATACATAGATGCTATATACTAGATTTGAATCCATAATCTCTTTCGAACCATTTAACTTCCATTTCTCTATATCTATATTCGAAGTGTCTAATTGCATAATGCCTTTTTCACCGGCATAATGTAATTTAGTAATATCACTTTCTGTTGAAATAGGAATGTCACTTGATTTATAGTCATTATAACTTGCGGCCTGTTGTAAGGTCTTATTTAAATTAGGATCTACCCATATCTGAAACATACGACTATCTTTATTCATATGTTCTGCATGACTGATACCATTTCCTGCTCGTATTATTTGAGCGTCTCCTTCATTTAATTCTTTCCAATCTTTAAGTTGAGTATCATAATGTTTTATCGAGCCTTTTAACACAAAAGACATAATTTCAAAACCTTCATGCGGATGTAAACCAATGGTACTATCAACTTTAGCAATGGCATTTGCCCAGTAAAATAATGAGGAGTATGGTTTTGTCGGTCCACCTTCTCTGGGAAATCCAATCGGCTTATTCTCGACTATTTCACCTCCATTAAATGCGCCGTATGCTTGGTCTTCTTTTTTGATTATTTGTACACCCATCTCTTTTGATTTTTATGAATAACACATTAAACCTGCAAAATGTTTGTAGCAACAAATGTTTTAATTTATCGAGTTTTGCCTCCGAATGGAATAGAAAGGCCTAGCACAGGAAAAAGTGAGTTAGAACCTTCGAGGTATATGAATGAAGCATCAAGACCTATTCGATTATCAGCGATAAATCTTAAGCCAGCATCAAAAACTAAAATTCCAATGTCATCTACCACAAAAAGATCAGAAGTAAGGGATAGTTTTTCATTAAGTGAAATCAGACAACCTAGACTGATCGCCATTTCCCTTGATAAATCAAAATTGCTGTATGGGATAGATAAGCCCACAGTAAAGTTGTTTTTTCTGTTACCAACAGTGCCATTAATGTTAGCCAAGCCTACAAAATCCGATTCATTAAAAAATACTGTCGTACTTACACTGAAGTGCAAGTCGTCTTGTCCAAAAGAAAGTTTGGGTGTTAAAAAAAAGATAGGAGCACCTTCATCGATAAAAAAAGATAAAGTTTCGAATCCTCCTGAAAGAGTAAATTGATCACTGATGCCGAAAGTTACTTGATTAACTATTCCATCATAGTTTCGATAATAATGATTTCCTTTTCCAGCAGGAAAGGCACTTTGGAATATCCGATATTGATCACTATAATCCTTTCTATCTTCATCTATTTTTTCTTTAGCTGGCCACGTTTCTTTGATCTTAAAATCAATCACATCGCTTCTGTTAATGGTATGATACTTTCCTTTAGAAAAATATGTGATCTCGCTACTCGTCATTTCTTTGAATATACCTTTGATTACTTCTCCATCAGATTTAGTAATAACGATATACTCAATATTCTGATCAAATTGAGCTTGTAATCCAATCGAAAGCAAACCGAAAACTAGGCTTAAAAAGGCATTCTTCATTTATCTTTTTATTTGCTAATTTAAATAAATTTTATTTTTCGGTAACCCCTATGCCAAAAAGTGCAAAATCATATTTTACTGGGTCGGAAGGATCAAATTTTTTAAGGGCTTTTGTTAATTCTATTACCGTTTTAAAATCTCTTTGTTTTCTTTTGATCAATTTTAAGTTTCTACCGACTCGATCTACATGCACATCTAAGGGCATTAAAAGTTGTGAAGGTTTAATCGTGTTCCATATTCCAAAATCGACTCCAGTACAATTGTCTCTTACCATCCACCTTAGAAACATATTGATTCGTTTACAGGTAGATCCTCTATCAGGAGTGGCTACATGTTTCCGTGTTCTGTGTGGTGCATATTCTATATCAAAAAAATCATTATGAAAACCTGATATTGCATCACCAACATGATTCGTATTAGCATCAATGTGTTTAAAAAATGCGTATTCAAGGCTATCATGATTTCGATAATATCTTTGCAAAAAATCTAAGAAATAGAGTGTATCAGTATATTGAAAAGTTCTGTGTTTAAAATATTGAAATCGCTCCCTATCTTTTTCTTTGTGATTGAGAATAAATTCATACGGTGAGGCACCCATTAAATCAAATAGTTCTTTGGATTTATTGATGATGGTTTTGCGCAGACCCCAAGAAAGCATAGATACCCAAAATGCAGTAATTTCTACATCTTGTTTTTTAGTGTAACTGTGAGGTATGCTAATAGGATCATTAGGGACAAAATCTGAAATATTATACTCTAGCACTTTCGCATCTAAATATTCCTTTAGTTCAGACTTTTTCATAGAGTAAAGATGGTCAAATAATATTTAACTTTTATACAATTTTTAGTAGAGCTCAGAACAACTAGTCTATAAAAAGAAAGAGCCTCAAATAAACTATTTGAGGCTCTTTCGAAATAAATTTATATCTAATTCTATTCAGATTTACTTTCTATCCAATCATTTAAATTAGGACAAGTAGCATATCTATCATCTACTTTAATGTAAGTCGTTTTTAATTTTTTAGTCACCCAATCATTGAAGTAAAGTGATTTTTTACTTTCCTTCGCAAACTTAGAAATCTTATCATAATCTTCTGTTAGGTTAGCTCTATGTGGCCTTGTACGTGATTTGAGTTGTACTATTCTATACGAAATATCACCTGTTGGTCCTAATACTTCCATTACATTTGAAAGATCTCCTACTTCTAAATCAATTATTTCTAGATAGATATCTGCTTCTAGTTGATCAGTTTCAAAAAATGTATTTTGAGTTGCTGGGTTTTTCATTCGACCACTATTGCTAAAACTTGAAACATCTTTAGCGCCATATTTTTTTACAGCTGCTTCAAACGAGATAGAATCAATAGCAATTTCATTTTTGATTTCTTCAAGTTTGGCCTTTGCTAAATCATTATCGGCTGAAGTAATATTTGGCTTAATAAGAATATGTCTTGTATGAATAGTGTTTCCTCTTCTTTCTAATAATTGAATAATATGAAATCCGTATTCTGTTTCTACAATATCAGTCATCATACCTACTTTTAGATCGTAGGCAGCAGCTTCAAATTCTGGTACAAATGTTCCTCTTTTTGCAAAACCTAAATCACCTCCTCTTTTAGCAGATCCTGGATCTTGTGAGTACTTTTTGGCTAGCTCGGCGAAATCACTACTTTCTTTAGTGAGTTCAGCCTGTATCTCTTCCATTCTTTTTAATGCTTTTAATCTTTCTTCTTCATTAACTACTGGCTTTAAGACCAATTCACTTACTTCGACTTCTGAATTTAAATAGGGAAGACTATCCGTTGGAATACTTTCAAAAAAATCTTTCACTTCATTAGGAGTAATATTGACTTCAGCGATAAGTTTTTGTTGCATACGCTCTGAAAGTATTTGCTGCTCTTGTTCATCACGATACCTATCTTTCATTTCATTGACAGTGGCACCATAATAGTCTTGAAAAAACTCTTCATCTCCATTCATCTGACGCAATATAGATTCGAATCGATACGAAAGCTGTGCATCTAATTCCTCATCACTTACTTCCAAACTATCGAGCTTAGCTTGGTATACAATTATCTTCTGCGCAATAAGATTTTCCATCATATCACATTTTGCATCTTCAGTGATTCCCGGATTAGATTCTTTGATGTAAGCGTATTGTCCTTCTAACTCTGAAAGAAGTATATACTCACTTCCTACTTTAGCGATCACTTTATCAAGCAAAATTGGACCTTGTTGGGCTATTGCAGCTGTTGCAATACAAGCAATAACAAGGGTTTGGATATATTTAATCATATAAGTTATTCTCTTTGTAATGTTAGTTTCTATTGTGAATTCTCACTTTTTTACCGTTTATCTCTCTTTGATATAGATCTTCTTTGAGTTTCAGTATCAATTTTGATTTTCGCTGGTGCAAAATTATCTTTTTTATGTTGCTAGCTACATAAGCTAACGGTGGATCTTCATTTTTGTCTATATACTGCAGTACTTTAACAAAATATTCATTCCCATCCTTGGCCTCTTGGAGTACTTTTTTCGATTTTAGGGACCTGGGTTTTATGCTATTAGCCGTTAAGCTAAGTACTTCACTTTCAGAATACCATTTATCTTCATCCATAAAGTAGGTTGTTCCATGCTCTTTTAAGTAATTATTGATGGATTCCATTTTTTCCGCTTTCCAATTGGCATAAAATCTTTCTAGTTTTGGTTTTTTTCCATCTACTACTGCAATCCTGCACTTTATTAATGATTCTGCAAGCTTGAATGCACTCGAGTTTTCTTTATAATAATCTTCAATCTGGGTTTGCGTTATATTAGTGTCTAATTGATTGCTGACTAAAGCGTTTTCATAATTGTACAAGAGTAAAGATTCACGATAATCTTGCACTAACATATCAATATCGATATCATTAGAAAGCGTTTTTTCAGCTTCGCTCAACATCAGTTGATCTTTGATCCATTTTTGGACATATGCATTGATCACCTGAGTGCTATCTACATTAGTGATAGATGCATTTAATAATCCACTATTTTCTATTTCGTCAAGATACAGTTTTGAGTTGCTGACTTCAGCTAATACAGGAGCATCAGATACACGCTGTATTTTCTCAGATTTTTTACAAGACCCAAGAAGTAGTAGTAAAGTGACGATATAGAAATATATTTTAATCAATATTATTTAATCATTTGTTCGATGACTTCTTTGTTAAGATTGACTTGATATTTGTTCTTTAATTTTTTTACCCATTCTTTTTCAAGCTTATCTTGGTAATCAGCTATGACATATCCTCTTGCTTCTTCAAGGGTTTTGATTGTAGGCTTATATATTTTTAGAATTTTCTTGAAAGTACCCATACCAGTTTTATCGTCGTAACTGTATTCAGATCTAGCGCCCTCTTTCCACTCCATTCCATCTTGACCTTTGCTTGCTCTTTCTATTTTTTCTATTTCGGAAGTTAAGATCACTTCTTTTTTATTGAATTTTTCCAATAGCTTTTCGTCATTTTTTTTCTTGGCACATTTATAAACGTCTTGTGCTTTTTTACCATCTGCTTTTACTTTATAAGTAGCTACATCTGCTCTTGGCAACCACATATAGTTAGACTTATTTTCTTCATAGAATGTGTATAAGCCTATAGTGTCCTTAGAAGCCTTATCCCATACTTCTTGTTTAGAAGCTTCGAATAAAAGAATGCCTTCTTCATATTCTCTCATTAGCGATTTATATTCTGGATGTCTTTCTTCTAAATTAGATTGCTCATATTTTAATGTGCTTTCTTTGACATAGTCTTCCAAGAGTATATTTACAGATTGTGCTATAGGATCTTTCTTATTAAACCTAAGTCTTTTACGTGTATTCGACTTTAGGAAGGTCATAAATTCACTTAACATATAGTCTTTTTTACCACCAAACGTAAAAAGTACTTCATCTTTCATGTCAGTCGCTTTCCACTTATAAGTGTATAGCTCTTCAGTTTGTTTTGCTGCAAAACGATCCAAGACATCCTGATTAAGTTTGTACTTAGCATCTATTTTGATATTTTCAATTACCTTCTCTTTTTGAGCTTCATAGCGACTATCTTTTTTTATGGATGCCGTATTACGTGCTTCAAATTGTGGATAAGGTTCCAAATCTATTTTTTCAATTCTTTTGATGATATGGTAGCCAATTTTTGTTTTAATGGGCTGAGTATGATCACCATCTTTTTCCAATCCAAATGCCGCTTCTTCAAAAGCACCTTCGTATACTTTAATTCCAAATGGTGCTAATTCACCGCCTTTCTTGGCCGTTTTATCATCATCAGAATTGGCCTTAGCTAATTCTGCAAAGTCACCTCCATT
>CALBEE010000150.1 GCA_937927575.1 uncultured Saprospiraceae bacterium
TTTTTCCAAATCTTATTTACTGTTCCATTATATCTAGAAGAGATTGCCAAGTTTAACACAGATGCTATTGGCTATTTTTTTGGAATCAATGGAGCTATAGTATTTATTCTTGAAATGCCACTGGTTCAATATGTAGATCAAAAAAAGATGATCATGAAAGCAATGATTTACGGATCTATTATGATTGGAGTTGGTTTTTTAGTCTTGATTGCACAATCACCCATTTTGTTTGTCTTAGGAACATTCTTATTACTCACCGGAGTAGGAGAAATAATAAATTTTCCATTCATAAGCACTACCGCTTTAAAAAGAGCCACGGATCAAAATAGTGGCAAGATGATGGCTATGACTTCTGTGATGTTTTCGATATCCCTGATCATTGCGCCACCATTAGGAACCACCATCCTTGAGCATTATGGATATACTATTCTTTGGATATTTATGGCAGGATTATGTTTTATCTCTGCCATTGGATTAAAAAGTGTAAGTCATCATTTCGAATAAATAACAAAGCAGCGATTTTGTGATTTCGTCACTCTAACAACTAAAGCGAAACCATGAAAACCAAATCGACTCTACTATATCTTATCCTAGCACTACCTTTAATCACTTATTCTCAAGGAGTATCTGATCATTGTGGCTTTGATCGATTACAATCACAATTACAAGAAGAAGATGCGACCTACTTTGATCGACAAGATGAAATCGAGTTAGACTATCTTAATTTTGTAAGCGCAAGTAATACCCTTGCTCTATACGACTCTATTAGTCTACCCGTAGTGATACATATAGTACATCTTCCTGGAACACCAATAGGCGAAAATGAAAATATTACAGATGAAGAAGTACGCTTAGGCTTAGAACGATTGAATAATACTTTTGCTGGAAAAACTTGTGGAGGAAATCCAGCTGGCAATGATATGGATATCAAATTTGAATTAGCCAAACGTAATATTCATGGAGAAGAGACAAACGGCATCATTCGTCATAGTAGCACACTATCCGAATTTGGTCTTGGGGGCTATACCTTTATGATATTAGATGCTGTCGGTTTTGCTAGTCCATTTCCCACAAGGGAATATATCAATATATACTTAGTCAAAAGTATTTGTTATGCTATCATTAATGGCGAATGTTCTGGACCATTAGGCCTAGCTACATCACCCTCCAGCCATGGATTAATAGCAGATGGTATAGCTATCGAATCTGGCATATGGATCAATGAAGACGAATGCTATAGTGGTAAACTTACTGCACATGAAATGGGCCATTATCTTAATCTTTTACACACTTTTGAAAATGGATGTCCTAATGACAATTGTTTAACTCAAGGAGATCGAGTATGTGATACAGCTCCAGATAATTCGTCGGATCGAAATAATGAAGCATGTCAAACGGGTGTTTTTAGTAATTCTTGTACTACTGATTTGGATGATCAATATTGTAATATTTTCGTTACTGACTCCCCTGATCCTGAAGATAATATTATGGACTACTCATCATTTGCTTGTCAGTATCTATTTACTGATGGACAAAAATCAAGAATGCATTCGAGTTTGAGAACTACGAGAAATAGTCTCGTTCAATCCAATGCTTTTTTGGAGCCCTGTCAATCCATCATCACGGCACAGATTATAGGCGAGCGAGAAGTACTGATCGATTCATTAGAGATTTACACATCCAGCGCAACTAATGCAGATTCTATCGCTTGGTTGGTCGACAGTATTTTAGTTTCCAATGAGATAAATTTAGAATACGCATTTACAGACATCGGAGAACATAAATTATCACTCAAGGTGTACAACGATTCTGGATGCGAATATGAAACTTATCGAATAATAAAAGTCTTTAGATCTGATTGCAATCTTGTCGCCCAAATATCAGAAATACCGAATGCATGCAGCACCTTTTCTAATGGATTTGTAAGAGTTAATGCTACTCCTTCTGGTGGAAAATGGGAGCTCCAAAATGGCCAAGTAGTTAATGGTTCTTATCGAAGTGAATTATATATTGGTGGATTGGAAGCAGGTACACATCCTTTGTACTATACGATACAAGATGAATGGTGTCAGCAAACTTTTGAAACTGAAATCACGATCGTTGAAAATATTCTCGATGTTACCTTTGAAGGAGAGATTGATTGCTCTAATCCAACACCTGATGCTATGTTAATGTCAATTTATTCCGATGAGCCAGGACTATGGTATGACAACCAAGAAAACCAACAAAGCTTCAATGGATTCTCCGAATCATTTATCTCTAATGGAGGAACATATAGATTTGAAATGTTTACACAATCCGAATCTTGTGAATTAAATTATGAGGTACCTTCTACCCAGCCCATTCCTGTGCAAATCGTACCTTGCAATGATTGCCAAGCTAATGTAAGTCTATGTATCGAAAGCGATATTGAAAACAGCCACGTAAATTGATATGGTGGATATCCATGGAATACTGGAAATTGGGAAGCCATTGTAATCGATAATGCAACAGGATGTGAAAGCTGGACAAATATGCAAGTTTCTTCTCTTGAAAACTTAAATCCATCGTGCAGTGCAGGATCAACCTCTGGAATTTCTTGCGGTAAAACCACAACATTACTTGGAGCTATAAATTCGCTTGAAGGTGATATAGATTATTGGTGGAGCACAACAGACGGAAATATTATTGCAGGAGCTAGAACCCTTACGCCTACCATAGATAGACCAGGAACTTACGCTTTTCATGCAAGAAATAGAATCACCGGATGTGAAGATATAGATATGACAACTGTCAATCCACTTACCAAAAATATTGAAATCAACGAATCCATATGTTTTGGTGAAAGTTATGAAGGATATACCTCAAGCGGTACTTATGTGGATACCTTAAAATATGCTTGCGATTGCGATAGTATCAGAACATTAAATTTGGAAGTATTTCGCACAGAAATCAGTAGCGAAATCACTAATGCAATCGGCGATGAAAACAATGGCAGCATAAGACTTACTGAGATAGAGGGAGACGCGCCTTTTAACTTTCTATGGAGCAATGGTGCAATCACACAGGACATAGAAAATCTAATCTCGGATGACTACTCAGTAATCATTACTGATGCTAATGGTTGTGAAAGTACATTTGATTTCTTCGTAGATATAGCAAGTAATATTAATGATCTGAATGAAAATATTCATATCCTACTATCTCCTAATCCTGCAGGGGAAAATGATGCTATAAGTATTAAAATAGAGTCTAATCAATTTGGGAAATATATAATACAGGTATATGATTTACTCGGAAGGAAAATTGAAGATTTAAATCATCTGCATTATTCGGAAAGTTCATCTGCTCTATTTTCAGTTAGCCAATCTGGCATATATCTCGTTACGATAGAATCCGATATATGTAGAAAGAAAGCCTTTAAATTAGTGGTGAGATAGTGCTGTGTCTTCATCACTGATATATTCAAGTATATCTCCTGGTTGACATTCAAGTGTCTTGCAAATAGCTGCTAATGTTGTAAATCGCATAGCTTTAGCCTTACCTGTTTTGAGTATGGAAAGATTAGCCGTAGTAATGCCAATCGCATCTGCTAAATCCTTACTTTTCATCTTACGTTTGGCGAGCATGACATCCAAGTTTACAATTATTTTCATAGAGCTATATCGTTAGTTCGTTCTCAGATTTGAGAGTGAGGCCCACTTTTATTACTCTCGACATAAGCATTAAAAATAAGCCTATAATTACTATAAAGACTTCGGACTCCAGTAAAGAAGTCTCCATACTCAAAGAAAAACTGCCTACAAAGAGCGGTAAAATAAATTTAAAGAATATCGAAACCACGCTTACTAAAGCGAGAAGTTTTCCAGCAACATTCAAATATTTAGATACATCCATATGAAAGAAATTATGCTCAACCATACCTTTAATACCTTTTCGAAAGTAATAGATAATAGCTAAGTAAATGAACTGGGCAGACCCTACTACTAGAGTATGGATCAAATAATAAATACCTGAGCCATCCAACTCGGCTAATTCCTGAAAAAAAGATTCTTCCGTTTGGTAAATGGTATAAATCGTCATTGCGATAGAGGCCGCTATAATCAGCACCATTAAGAAGAAGAAAATGTCCAAAAGGATCACTAGTGTTCTAGATAAATTCATGATGATATTATTGTTTTACGATAACAAATGTATAGTAAATTATTGAAAAACAATAATTATTTATCTAAAAACAACTATTTTACTCTAAAAGAGCTTATTAATCCCTATTCTTACCCATAAAGACGTTCATTTTAGGATTCACTGGATTTTCATTGGTCCTTCTAAAACTTACTATTTGGCCAGTATGATAGATCGCATCAGCTATAAAACCATTGAGAAGATGCCAAAACTCGTAAGATGATTCACTATCACCTCTTTTAAAGATTACCTTCTTTGTACTCATATCCATATCTGGATCATCATTGAGCAGATCACTAGCCTTCTTCATATTCACAAGACTTTCATGTCTTAATTCTTCGTAGGATAAGTTACGCTCTTCTCTAGGCCTAATATTGGGCTTACCAGAGATACAATTCAAAATCCCCTCTGATAATCCATGTAGATGCTCCAAAGTCTCTATGATATTACTTGCATCTTCACTCGGACGAAATATCAAATCTTCGTCTGTAAGTCCTTCTGTTCCCCAGTAATATCTATATCCCAAGCCATCAATCGTCCTCGCCACCATCGTAGCCGCAGTAAAGACTTTTGGATAAGATTCAATAGAAGCGTAAGGAGTAATAGTCATAGTAGTATCTTGAGATTGAAGTGAACCAATGGAAAATAAGATGCCCATTATCAACATGGAATAAAATCGAATCATATTCTAAAAAAGTAAGATGGTGATTAATACCTCAAATGTAAACAAACATAAAAGCTATTAACCACCATCGGACGACAATCCACTCAAAATAATATTAGCCTCTAAACACAAGATTTAGTTTTAAAAATCGGTTTTTGAGCTTCACATTACCTAGGGGATCACCATCTAAATCTGTCAAAGTAAAAGTATTGACCGGATTAAATTGATGATTAGCAGTGAGCTGAATTTCGACATAGCGACCAACACTATATGCCACACCTAGACTGCCGCCATAAAGGTGTCGTGCGTCTGCCAACTCCGTTACCGAAATACTTTCACTTTGAAATTCGTAAGACTGATTTACTAAGTAATCGTAAAATAGATCTCCCATAACCGATAGATTGCCTAGTACCTTATATTGTATACCTAAAGGTAAATGAAAATACACTGCGGATAAATTACGGCTGCTGAAAGGTTCATGATGCAAAAGAAAATTTATACCAGGACTGGTAGTGAGCTTCGTCTTTTCCGTCATGCGATAAGCCACATAAGCATTAACTGATGGTGATAGTTTCGCCTTATCTATGTCAAATTCGAATCCAGCTGGAAGATTGCTACTTTCGTGATAATCGCCGTATAACAATCCAATGCCGACACCATATTCCATTTTGGATTGTGCATGAATCGATAAGGTAAAAGATAAAAATACGATTAGAGCGTAAAGGCTCTTTAGAGATTTAAAAAATTGCATTTTAAGATAAATAGTTTAGTGAAGTAGATCTTCGTCATTCTTTGTGTTTTGTTACTATGTAACCACGATTTAAAAAGTTTATTTTACACAATGAAAAATTTTGTCAGACTACCTTTAACTAAGGATCGTTCGTTAAAGGCCTGGAATGCTGCGGATGAACATCTTCTTAAATGTATAGAAGAAGAAAATTTAGACGTTTCTAAAGTAGTTATTTTTCATGATCGATATGGATACCTTAGCACTAACTTGGCTCAACATTCGCCTACTACTTTCATCTACTTAAAAAGTCAGTCCGATGCTATATCAACTAATGCTATCTCAAATGATATAGAACCAAAGTCTATACGCATAAAATCTATTTTAGAATCAGCTTCAAATTCAAATAATTATATAATTAAAATTCCAAAATCTCTTGACCTATTTAGATTATACTTAATTAAAATTTGTGATGCCTGTCAAGCGGACAGCAAAGTACTTGCTGGATTTATGACACGTCATTTCTCTAAGTCTATAATTACCATCGCCGAAGAGTATTTCGAAAATGTTACTCAATCAAAGGCTTGGAAAAAGTCTAGAGTACTGAATCTGTCCAAACCCAAAATTATAAAAAGTCGAAATTCAAATCTTATCCATACGATCATTCACGATGATCATAAATATCAACAATATCTAGGTGTATTTTCTGCTAAGCATATTGATTTTGCAACACAATTTTTACTGGATCATTTGCAAGCAAAAGAAAACGAAAACTCATTTCTCGACATTGGTACAGGAAATGGAATTATAGGTAAACATCTTCTGGATCAAAAGTCTTGGAAAAATGCCATTTTAATGGATGATTCAATTCTAGCTACTGCATCGTCCCAATTGAATACTTCAAAATACCCATCCGTTGAGTGGATTGCTGATTACCATCTTGACTCATTTTCTAATGATCAATTTGACCTGATAATAACTAATCCTCCATTTCATTTTGAATTTGAAGTAGATCCAAGTATTGCATTACAACTTATGGAAGATTCCTATAGAATTCTAGCCACAGGAGGAAGACTGATCGTTGTTGCTAATAGACATCTTAACTATAAAAGTCAGCTTTCCAAATGGTATCCATCCATTTCCGTATTGAATGAAAATGAAAAATTTGTGATATATGAAGCATACAAATGAAATCAATATTACTCATCAATAGAAAAGCAACAAACAGCGGAATGTTGTAAATTAGGGTCTTATCAGTAGCGAAAACCATTTACCAGCATGAAAAATCTATTGACACTCGTCAGCTTCGTACTGATATGCCATTGCTTAGGGGCAACTACTTATACATTTACTGCTGCTTCTGGAGATTGGAACGATACATCTAACTGGGACAGTTATCCAGGTACTACTGTAAACAGTGGTGACGAAGTAATAATCGATGGAATATGTACTATACCTAGTAGTCTAAATGTAAGAAATGAAGGAACTCTGACTGTTAACAGTGGAGCAGAAATCATTACAACTTCTGGTGGTCCAATCTTTCTAAATTTCTTAGACGCCAATATGATTATTGATGGAAAACTAACTACAAATAATACTGCATACAATCAAGGGACTGTTACCATCAATGGTGAATTAATAAGTAATCACGTATATATCAATTTTGATACTTTCATCAATAATGGAAAAGTAGTCAATCAAGGTAATCAATATTCCAACTCAGGGAATTTTACTAATAATGGAGAATTTGTTTGTCTAACGACTATGTCAAGTCAAGATGTTTTTGATCAGTTGGGCACCTATAGTGGTAATGATGATTTTCATTTAGATCCTTTTAATAATCAAGGGACTATTGCGCCAGGTACCGATGACGATCCTATTGGTTTACTTACTTTTAATGTTGACTACAGCGAAAATGGAACTTACGCGATGGATATTGCTGGAGATGCTGGCGAAGGATTAGAAGATGGAAATGACTTAATCCACATTACTAAAAACACTAACCTAAGCGGTACTCTTTTGGTACAATTGCAGAATGCCTATGTTCCAATTATTGGTGATGAGTTTACAATATTGACAAGTTCGATGGCGATATCTGGCACTTACAATACAACCATATTCCCTTCCCTACCCTCTGGTAGGTCCATGGAAGTCATCTATAACACATTTAATATCAAAGTAAAGGTAGTTGCTGGAGATCCGCCTCCGAACACCAAAACTTACTATATTTCTAGCAGCACTGGCAATGATAACAATAGTGGTCTAAGCCCTACCAATCCATGGCAAACACTTAGCAAAATGGCGAGTATAGTATACGAAACTGGCGATAGTGTGTTGTTAAAAAAAGGAGATACTTGGGAAGGTATAAGTCAATATTTCAGCAGATCATTTGTCTACATAGGAGCCTATGGAAGCAGTGAAAATTTTCCTATCATCACTAATCTCCAAACCTTACCAAATGTTACAGATGCATCCAATTGGACAGTAGTGAATGGCCTATGGGAATGTTCCTTACCTCTAGCCACAACGAGACTATTTGTAGATGACCAAGAAATACTAAAGGCTGCCCTACTCTCTGAGGTTGGAGTTGCAGATAGCGAAGGATATATTCCTAAATGGTTTCATGATGGAGACAAACTTTTCATAGACCATCCTAGTAATCCAGCAACAGCATGGACCGATATTAAAGGAAGTCAAAACTATATTACTTTCAATATGGAAGGGTCATCCGATGTTACTATTGAAGGGATTGCAGTGGAAGGTGCTACGGGTCCTAGTCTTCAACTTGCAAATTGTCAAAATATCCAAATAGAAAATTGTCAACTGGGTAAAAATGCGGCATCAGCATTACTATTAGTTAACGGCAGTAATAATAATATCATCACAGACAATACAATAGATTCTTACTATACTCAAATGTATGGCATTGGTACATCTACGGATCGAGGATGTAGAGATGGCATAAGATTAGCAAATGACGCAAGTTATAACACGATTGAAAATAATACTATAAAAAATTGGTCGCATTATGGCATTGAATTATTAAACACTTTTAATTCAAGCGAAGGTGTGAATCACAATACGATTAGATATAATAATATATCTGCACCAGATATCCCTTATGCACATCCAATCGGAACCGATGGTCCGTCCGGAAGGTGCAATGAAAATGAAATTGGATATAATTTTATATCTGACTGTCGGACCACATGTCAAATTAATGGCGAGGATAATAGATTTCACCATAATATTTTGAAACATTTTCGACAGTCACCTGCTAAGAACACTTTTTCCGCACATGCCATTACTATAGCAGCATATGATGTCTTAGATGTTGGAAATGTGTCTCGAAATAATATTTTCGAAAACAATTTGATTATGGATTCTGACGAAGCTGCTTTTAGATTTGATGATCAAGGATTTAATATCTTAGTTGACAGTATTTTTGTTCGCAATAATATCATTATCGATTCAGGACTAGATCCCATAAATGGTGAGTATAACGAAGGTACCGCTATCTACTTTGATGACTCAGAATATATGAATGATATATTTTTTGAAAATAATTTATTCTTCCAAAACACGACATTCGGTGATGTCTTGTACAAAGTGATGAGTAATGAATATATTGATGTAGACCAACTTAATTTACTTCATGAGATCGACGGAATAAAAGCAAACCAAAATCTGAAAGCAGATCCAAAATTAGATATAGGTTATACTCCATTAGATGAAAGCTTAGCGGTAAATAATGGTTTGAACAATCGCACTTTGGAAGGAAATGCAGACTACTATAACCGCATGAGAATCAAGGGAGGCATCGTAGATATTGGCCCTGTAGAAAATCAAAATAATTGTAATGAAAGATCTATAATTTTCGTAGACAGCTTAGCTGTAGGTGGTCAAACAGGTCATTCATGGAGAAATGCATTTCTTACGATCACAGATGCACTAGATGCCTGTCCAGAGCAAGAAGACAAAAGTTTTTGGGTAGCCAAAGGTCATTATTACCCTACCGATAATTTAGATCAGAGTATTTCGTTTTCATTAAATTCCTCATCTAAGCTATTCGGAGGATTTATCGGTAATGAAATACTAGTTTCGGAAAGAAATATTAGTCAAAATCAAACGATCCTTAGTGGTGATATTGGCATTCAAAATGAGGATAGTGATAATAGTAATATCATTATTCTTCAAGCTTCTGAGAACGATATTTTATTCGATGGTATCTATATAGAAGATGCTAATAGTACTACAATTGAATCCGCAGTAGATCTTGGAAATTCTAACATCACTCTTTCCAATAGTATCATTCAAAATAATAATTCTGAACAGTATGCAGCTATCCATTGTGATGCTTGTAGTCTTACTTTGGAAAGTGTAGAAATTATCAATAACCTCACAGTGTCTTCTGGAATCATCTCCATATCTCCAACAGGATTTATAGAAGTACATGAAAGCATTATCGAAGGTAAAATTGATGTTCAAGGAACATTAGAAATATCAGGAAACACTACCTTTAAAGAATGATTAAAAATATTTTGGTAATCAATGGAAGTGCGAGATCGAATAATAATACATCTCAACTCGTAAAGCATTTATTAGGCAATGATATTAATATTATCGAACTAATAGAAAGCAAGGTATATCATTACAATTATAAAGGAGTATATAATGCTGATGATTCATTTCAGGATATCGTAGATCAAATGCTAGATGCTCAGTTAATCGTATTAGCAACGCCTGTATATTGGTATACGATGAGTGGTCATATGAAAGCCTTTCTAGATCGATGGACAGATCTAGTAAGTACTCATAAAGAAAAAGGGAGAGCCTTAAAAGGCAAGAAGATTGCAGTCATATCTCAATCTACAAGTGATGCAATGCCAGAGGGTTTTGAAATTCCATTTAAACTTACTGCTGAATATATGGATATGATTTATGTCGGCAGTCTCTTTTGGGATATGCGTAGGGAGTTGAAAGACTCTGAAGAGTTGAAAAAAATCACTAACCTTTGGTAAAAATTTATGTTATAAGTTAATACCAAATCCTAGGTAAATCCCTTTCGTTGAATCCAATCCAAATCTATTTAGTCCATATTTATCTCTCCACCGAATACCGAAATGAATTCCTGGAGAAATTTTCCTTTCAATTTTAGCACTATTGATTCTAGCAACTTTTACACCGAACTCCCATTTTCTTTTATCCTCTGAATTTTCAATAAGTGTAAATCCCAAACTGCCAGTGCTCGTAGCTAAATTACTTCCATCTTTAAAGTACCCTGACATAATCGAACGTACATAGCCAATAGAGGTAACTGCATGAATATCAATTCTATTACTACTAGTAATTTTTCTCTCGTATACTAATGAAAATGTATTCACAAATACTACTGTACCCACTTCAGCGGTTAGCGTATTTTTTTGCGCACTTATAGAATTAGTAAATAATACTATCAAACAGAATATACTGATACCAATCTTTCTAATTTTTAAATCTGTCATGCTCTTTATTATAAATTGTATCAATTAAAATCGATAACCGCCACTTAAATATAATCCAGCAATTGACTCTATTCCAGTTTTAATCAAGACATTGTTAACATCCCATCTCAACCCTAAATTAGCTGATGGAAAAAATGTTTTCTCAACTGAACCACTATTTAATCTAAAAAATTTAATGCCAACTTCCCATTTAGTGGATTTTCGATATTGTCTAATCATTGATACTCCAATACCGCCAAAACCACCATTCAATTCGTGCCCTTCATGTGACCATTGTAGAAGATGACTTCTAACATTTCCGACAAAAACAATTCCCTTCAAATCCAAACTTGAAAAGAAATCTATATCATGTTCATAACTAATAGAAATCGAACTAACATGGAAAATGGAAGTACCTGTCACCGATACATTATTCTTTTGAGAATATAGATTCCCCTTCGAAATAAATATGATTGCGATAACAACTAAAATTGATTTCCTGTATAGCATGATTTCGTCTTACACTGCTATACAACTAATCTCTACATTGACATACTTAGGCAGATTAGCTACTTCCACTAATTCTCTAGCAGGTGCCGTTTCTTCATCGAAGTACTGCGCATATACAGCATTGATACGACCATACATTTCCATATCTGCTACGAATACCGAACACTTCACAACATTATCCAAAGTCATATCGGCTTCATTGAGTACAGCTTTTATATTTCTAAATACTTGGTGCGTCTCGTCTTCGATATTATCGGTAATAAGATTACCTGTAGATGGATCGATGGCAATCTGACCAGACATATAGAGCGTTCCGTTTGCTAATACTGACTGATTATAAGGTCCGACAGGTGCCGGAGCCTTGGAGGTATTTATTATTTTTTTCATGCTTATCTTCTATTTAATAGGCCCAAGATAAATAAAGCTTTCATTTTCGTTTTGACATACCATTATTAAAGTCAAAAGATCCATAAAATAACTATTTAGTAATAAGTTATTAGTCTTTTTAATTCATCATCCGTACTGATGATATTATAACAAGCCTTAATATATAAAAACACAAAAAGCTCCTATGCAACTTTACGCTACATAGAAGCTTCTATATATTTTGGATTATCTAAGCGCTCTCTTGAGCCAGATAAAACTACTAATCTTCAGCTAACTCAGGTGCAGGAATGATTACCTGACCTCTGTAATACATAGCGCCATCATGCCAGTATGCTCTATGCATTTGGTGTGCTTCGCCAGTTACTTTACAGATAGATATCTGTGGAGTAGTCGCTTTGTAGTGAGTTCTTCTTTTTGCTTTTCTCTGCTTAGAAATTTTACTCTTTGGATGTGCCATTTTTATTTTTTTTATTGAAGTGTAAAATGCATCACTTCGTAGTTATTAATATTTCTGACCTTATTGGTCCAGATTTAAATCGTTTAGGGCGTCCCACATAGGATTAGATTTGACTTCATCAGTATCTGATTCTTGGTCGAATAGGCTTAGAATTTCTTCATTACAATTCGCTTTCGGATCCAAATCACACGTTTTGATCATTGGTATTGACAAGTGAATGTACTCATAGATATATTGAGCCACATTGAGTCTTGAAAGTTTTGGATGTATATATATTACTTCATCCGTACTTTCCATTGCCTCTTCACTATATTTGGCATGAAGAATATACTCACCTTGAATAGGTAAATTAATTTCTTCCATACATCTATCACAATCAGTAAGCACTGAACCCTCTAAACCAAAGTCTAGAATCGTCATATGTGAACGCTTATCTAGATTTAGAATTACAGTGATTTCACCTTGCTTAATTTGCGAATTTTCATACTCAGCGAAAAAAGCATTGTCAACTTCAAATGTCAATTGATGAAGACCAATTTTCATACCTACAAAAGGAATCGAAAAATGATCTAGGACTTCCATAGTTATTGAACTTTTTCAAAATGGAGTGCAAAGATAAATTTTGTTACCGATAAATCAAGGGAATGTCTTGTTTTTAGACCTAAAATCAATGACTTTTCCTTTTTCTTGAGAAAGAGCTTACATTTAATCCAATATCCTATGACCAATACACTCCGAATATCACTGATCCAACCCAACACTATTTGGCATGATACCTCTGCCAATATAGGCTTATTAGATCGTCTGATCTCGAAGGTAGATGACAGCGACCTCATTATTTTACCGGAAATGTGGAATACAGGTTTTTCAATGACTCCAGCTCCATTGGCCACTAGAATGGATGGCATCGCTATAAGGGCTATGCAAAAATGGGCGGGTCAAAAATCGGCCATAATAGGAGGAAGCATAATTATAACGGAAGAGGGTCAATACTACAATAGATTTTTACTGGTAGACAGCGAAGGTCCTGTGGCAAGCTATGATAAAAAGCACCTATTTACCTTAGCAGGTGAACATAACAGTTATACATCTGGTGATAAGCTTTGCTCTCATGACCGTGACCATTGGAAATTAAGGCTAAACGTCTGTTATGACTTAAGATTTCCAGTTTGGAGCCGAAACACGGATCATTATGATGTACTTATTTATGTTGCGAATTGGCCTTCCCCTAGGCATAACGCATGGCATTCATTATTACAGGCTCGCGCCATAGAGAACCAATGCTACGTAGTAGGATGTAATCGAGTGGGTACTGATCCTAATGGTCATACCTATCTTGGAGGTTCGACAGTCATTGACTTTCTAGGTAAGCACATAATAGAAATGGATGAAAAAGAAGGAGTAGAAAGGGTTGAAATCGATAGATCCGCTCTTTTGGCCTTTCGATCCAAGTATGATTTTCTGTCTGATCGAGATGATTTTGTATTGCATACTCAAGTCTAAGGGAAACTCACTATCCAATAAAATATCTTTTTCAGGGTTTTATCTTAATACAGCCATTCAAGGCTGGCTTAATCTTTGATATATTAAATATAATATTAATATGTAAGTCACTAATAAGCATAAAAATAGCTCAACACCATAGGTCTTGAGCTATCAAACATGCAATAATTAAGCTTACTAACTAACGATACTTAATTGTTCGTGCTAAACCTTATTTCAATTGGTTAAATAACACTACTATGATAAAGAACGGTCTTGTACGCTTTTCGCTGCTTGGAGCATTATTAATTTTCTTGATGACAGCCTGTAGTACGCCAAGATACAGTCATGCTGGGGATCGCAGCTCATCTAGAGATACTAGAAAATACGTAAAAAACGATAGAAATTCTCGGACTGAAAGGTCTTCTCGAGTATATAAAAGCCACAAAAAGAAGAGTACTACAAGACGTGGTAGAACCAGTGTAGCTAAAGTCGAAAAATTAGATCTAAGATTGAGTGTGGTTGCATCGGCCGAAAGATTTATCGGTATGAAATATAAATGGGGAGGAAAATCTCCAAAATCTGGATTCGATTGTTCAGGTTTTACTAGCTATGTAATGCAGGAAAATGGAGTCAATGTACAAGGTGCTTCACATCATCAATCCAAATTGGGTAAAAAGGTTTCCAAATCTAAAGTGGCTCCTGGAGATTTAATATTTTTTGGGAAAGGCTCTAAAGTCTCTCATGTAGCTATAGTCAAAGCTAATACCGGCGATTCATTAGAAGTAATACATGCAACGAGTGGATCAGGAGTAAGAGTAGATGATATCAATAACTCAAATTATTGGAATAAGCGATACCTTTACGCTCGACAAGTAATCCGATAAATTTCGGCGAATTCACTTTTACCGTCATTCTATTGCCACAAATCTTAAAATCATTGAACTTTAAAAGATGTTCAACAAGTTAATTCAGTGGGTTTTGGATATTTTTGCCAACCCTAACAGCAAATCACGTAATTCAATGATGAACATCATCTTATTTGGCCCTCCAGGCTCTGGAAAAGGAACACAAGCAGAAAACCTAGAAAAGAAGTATGAACTTCTACACATTTCTACAGGCGATCTATTTAGATATGAAATAGGAAACCAAACCGAACTTGGTGTACTGGCGAAATCTTATATCGATAAAGGAGAACTAGTTCCTGACGATGTAACGATAGGCATGCTTAAAAATAAAGTCAATGCCAATCCTGATGTAAAAGGTTACATATTTGATGGATTTCCACGTAATGAATACCAGTCAGAAGCGCTAGATAATTTCTTAGCTGAAAAAGGACAAACGGTAAATGCTCTACTCCAATTAGATGTAGATGACGAAGAGATCGTCAAGCGTATCCTTAATAGAGGAAAGACCAGTGGTAGAACAGATGATAATGATGAAAGTATCATCCGAAATCGAATCTCTGTATTCAATGATGAGACAGCTCCGGTTTATGATCATTATGACAAATCTGGTAAGTCTACCAAAATAGACGGTATAGGTTCTTTAGAAGATATATTCGGAAGGCTAAGTGCGGCGATAGACGCTGCGGTTTAGTATCCGGGTGGCAGTTTTCAGTTGGCAGATTTAAGTCAGTAGTTTTCAATTAGCCGTTGGCAGATTATAGGTTTCAGTCGGCGATAGAAAATAGAGCGTAATCATATTACAGTAAGTAAGCATTCACAAAAGATATCCATGTCCCAGCAAAACTTCGTCGACTATGTCAAGATGCACATCAAATCTGGAAACGGAGGCGCTGGATCTAACTATATGTTTCGTGACAACTATACAGCCAAAGGTGGACCTGATGGTGGTGATGGTGGACGAGGCGGTAATGTAATACTCCGAGGTAATGAACAGCTCTGGACACTACTCTCTCTCAAATATCGAAAACATATCAAAGCGGGTCACGGTGGCCATGGTGGTAAGTCTCGTAGCTTCGGTGCTGCAGGTGAAGATGTTATACTAGATGTTCCACTTGGTACGGTAGCCAAAGATTTTGAGACTGGTGAGGTACACTTCGAAATCACCGAACATGGTGAAGAGCAAATACTCATGGAAGGTGGAAAAGGTGGACGTGGAAACGTTTGGTTCAAATCTTCTACCAACCAAAATCCAAACTATGCACAACCAGGATTGGATGGTAACGAAGCTTGGAAAGTATTAGAGCTAAAAGTACTCGCTGATGTTGGACTCGTAGGATTTCCTAATGCTGGAAAGTCTACCCTACTTTCAGTTGTATCGGCTGCCAAACCAAAGATCGCTAGTTATGCCTTCACTACTCTAGTACCTAATTTGGGTATCGTATCCTATAGAGATACGCGTTCATTTATCATGGCAGATATTCCTGGAATTATCGAAAATGCGCACCAAGGAAAAGGTATTGGTCATCGATTTTTGAGACATATAGAAAGGAATGCATGTTTACTTTTCATGATCCCTGCGGATAGTGAAGATATCAATAAAGAGTATAAAATATTGCTCAACGAATTAGAACAATATAACAAAGAGTTAATCCATAAACCTAGATTGGTAGCGATTACAAAATCTGATATGTTGGATGATGATCTTAAGGCACTTCTTAATGAAGAAATCAAAATAGATGCCCCTTATATGTATATCTCTTCCGTGGCGATGCAGGGGATTACTGAGCTAAAAGATACACTTTGGGAGAAGTTGAATGCGGAGGTGTAATATTCTTTGCATGCGGCTTATATATTCTTTTCTGCTTAAAGAATGTTTATTTTGATCGGTAAACTTGAAAAGATTGATGAGCAAAAAACATTAGATGAAACTAAAAAGTACTCTTACCAAATAAATTTTGAAATCTCTATTCTACGCTCAATAATTTACCTTCCTTATTATAATACTCTGTTTTAGCAAATAATCTATGTTCGCAGGGATTTTCTAATTGAGATCTATCTTCTATTTCTTTCATCGTCGGATAATATGCAATGGAACTGATCGAACCATCTTTCCGATAAGAAGTATGTTTTCCCACTCTTCTTCCCATATTAAATTCTCCTTCATACATTTTCCAATATTTATACTGAGCTAATTGAATATTATATCCATGTAGGAAGCCATCCACCCTAGGTGCATTAGTAGATGTAGAGTATATTGTTGTTTCTCTACCATTTTTATAAATTGATTCGTTAGTTATATTTCCTTCAGCATCAAACGAAATAGAGTTACCATTTTTAGTACCATTCTTATACTCAGTAAGTTGGGTTAACACACCTAATGAGTCTGTTTGTTGTTGCAAGCCATGTTTCTTGCCCTTTCGATATGGCGTACTGAGTTTTCCGCCTGTACTATAATATCTAACACTCAACTGCAATTGATGATTGTCGTTGTAATAAAAATCATTTTCTAGACGGTTATCATAAAACTGTTTCCATCGGCCCACTCTTCTTCCTTTCTTCAACTTACCTTCATTACGAAATCCAATATCCTCGCCAACTATAGTTAGTAATTTATCATTTACTCTTTCTTCGTAAAAAATAGAATCCACCACTTGTCCATTCTTATTAAAGTATTTCCATTTACCTACTTTTTTACCGCTAACATATTTCCCTTCGGCTAATGGAGAAAATGATGTAGAATCTCTCATATTGAAGTAGTTGCCTTCTTTGTAACTAATCCCATTCGATCTACCATATTGGAAATCTATGTACTTAGTAGTATATGACATGACCGTATCACCAGAATTATTCAATGAAGTATATATCGCCTGTTTGGACGTAGTATCAGGATATGTATATACTGTAGAATTTCTTTGGCTGTATATTTCGTATTGGAGTTTTCCGTCTTTTGTATAGCTTTCATATTCTACTAGTTTAGGATTTGTATTCTCATAATACTTAAAAACGCTTCCCTCTATCTTTCCATTTTTATAGTCAATTTGATAAACTAAACCTTGCAGTTTCATTTCATATCGATACCCATAGTGTTTCCAAGTTCCAGAAGATTTTCCATTTTTGAATGTTGCCTTTGCAAAGAAATATTCATCACTAATTAGATCTATGTCTCCAGTGAATTTAATATTCTCTAATTGTACAAACTTTTTAATCACTTCCAAATAACTAAGTCCTTTACGTGTATACTTTTCCACGCAAGCTTTGGGATTGTTGCTTATACGAGCAGAAAGATTATAGCACCCTCGCATCGAGTAATGCTCATCATTTCTTTTTTCACTTATGATTAACCATTCTTCACCAGATGCAACTCTTTCTCCAGAAAAAGAAGAACCATCACCTGTAAACATTTTAACTGTATCAGATAAGACTCTACCTCGATATACATCTTTGACTATTGCAGTGGTATAATATCCACTTTGAGTCGATAGAATTTCGCAAGTAAATATGTGATGCTTGTGTTCTTCGTTTGCTAAGATTTCTGTCAAGTAATATTTAGGTCCAACACAAGTAGACGCCTGACTCAAAAAAAAATTAAAACCGTAAAATATAAGTAGCAAGATTTTCTTCATTTCACATTCTATTTATTTCATTTACTATTCTGTCTGCCGATATTTATTCCAATAATAAGTCAATAGAACGCCTCTCATAATCAGAAAACTAAACATCGCTAACCACAACCCTTGTAGAGGATCTTCCAATTTCACAAAGTGATAGAGTCCTAAAAAAACGATCACAGCCAAGATCATACTATCACGCATTTCTTTGCTGGCCAATAATCCTATAAATACGCCATCCCAAATGTAGCAGGCAAATGCAATGACAGGAAAGACTACCATCCACGTTTTGTATCGAAGTGCAAAATCAATTACATCACTATCACTAGAGAATAGATGAAGTAATCCATCATAATACACAAAGTACACAAGAGAATAAGTAACCGCCAATATCAATCCCCAAAGAAATGAAAGCTTCACTGATTGACTTAAATTAAATCTATCTCCTGCGCCTTTATATTTTCCAACCATGCTTTCTGCAGCGTAAGCAAATCCATCAATACCATAACTCATCCAATTTACAAATTGAAGTAAGATGGCATTGGCCGCTAAAGCTAATGCGCCTGCAATCGATGACTCTCTATAGAAATATGCAAATACGAAAGTGAGACAAACGGTACGTATAAATAGATTACTATTTACTTTGAAAAAATCTATCAACTCGCTGACTTTGGATGCAGCCTTGATCAATTCAGAACTGAGATACTGACGATACTTATAAGCTACAGCCACAAAACATAATAACACTCCGGTGTATTGAGCGATGACGGTACCCAAAGCCACACCTCTTATATCCATACCATAATGATGTACAAGCATGTAGCTCACTATGATGTTTACGATATTGATAATGATCGTGATGATCATAGGATAGATGGCATTCTGCAATCCAAAAAACCAACCCATCAAAACATACATCATCATGGTAGCAGGTGCAGCCCACATACGAGTAGTAAAGTACTCTGTGATCAATGGTGCATGTGCATCTTGAAATGAGAAAAACCAAGATGCGGCTTGCAATAACCAACCTTGAGTAAGAAATATAGTAACCGCCAGCAAAAGCGCTAAGAGCATTCCTCTCACTAATGTCACTCCTAATTTATAATCATCTTGAGCACCATAGGCTTGAGCTGTAAGTCCAGTCGTACCCATACGGAGAAATCCAAAATTCCAATAGACAAAATTGAAGATCATGCCACCTAAACCAATAGCTCCCAGGTGCAATGCCGAAAGCTGTCCCATCAAGATCGTATCCACCGTTGATAGCAAAGGAATCGATATATTACTTACAATATTGGGGATTGCTAGATTGAGTATTTCTTTGTGGGATGCCATTAATTGAAATTTAATTCAAGAGTTCTCCAAGCGCTATTATCTGTAGGCATTCTAACTAAATCCATTAACACTTTAGGCTCTTGAATTGGCACTATTTTATCCTCATAATTTTCTTCACACCATTCCAACGGAAATTCTTCTTGATGAACCATTCTTAAAGATTCTTCTTTGCCTCCGAATTTAAACCATTCGTAAATTACTTGAATAAATTTTAATGGATTCATAATGATATATCTTCTCATCTCGGCAACTTCGAATTCTCCAATTCCATAGCTATCCAAAATTTTTCCGTTACAAATTCTAATTAGAGCTGAAGGGCCATTGATGAACTGCGGACAACTCGCTAAGATTGTAAATTTTATATGTCTATAGTTTTCCGAAAGGGATTGAATCACCCAATAAGGAGCATATTTTCTTCTTTCGTAATGAAAAAAAAGATTTTCAAGCTCTTTGGTATAACAGGATAAAGGTCCATAGGTCTTGGCATCTTTTTCATATATATTTATGGCAACAGTCCGAGCTTCCTTTGCACTCCTAATTCCCTCTGCTAGAATAGTAATTTCTGTCTCCCAACCCATTTTAATTCAATTTATATTGCAGTATTTGAAAAAACAGCCTCATTGTAAACGAATTCTCACTTTGTTATCACGAATACTAGACCTATGCAAAGTAGTTAAGATCTTCTAATTAATTTTAATATTAATTCAGACTCGCAAGTTACCATAATTGATTAATTTTGCTAATACGTAAAGAGCTGATTACTAGCAGACATGAAGAAGATCAAAGTAGGAATATTTTTTGGAGGACCATCTAGAGAGAGAGAAATCTCTTTTGCTGGAGGGCGTACAGTATATGATAATCTCAATAAAGACATATTTGAGGCCATTCCCATATTTGTAGATAGTCATCAGACATTATTAGCGCTGAATTGGGAGTATATTTATAAAGGAACGATTAGGGATTTCTATCCACCAGCAGCATATCAGTCTGCTGGAGATAGCAATTATCAGATCTATGTGGAATCTTTAGGCCCAACAGATAGCTATGATTATGATGCCCTTATCAATCAAGTGGGAAAAAAAAGATCTTGGGATGAAATACAGTCACAAATAGATATTGCCTTTTTAGCACTACATGGCAGTTATGGAGAAGATGGACAAATACAAGCCATTTGTGATGCCAGAGGAATACCTTATACAGGATCTGGAGTCTTACCCTGTGCTATTGGAATGGATAAGTATACTCAGAAAAATTTGATGGAAGCTGCGGGTTTTCACTGTCCTGAGATATTAGCGATTACAAGAGAAGAGTGGATCAATAGTAGCGAAGATGATATCAATACTTTGTATCAAAGATCGAAGGAAGTGATAGGGTCCACTATGGTAATCAGACCGAGTAATCAAGGAAGTAGTATCGGTGTAAGCATCCTTAAGTCAGTAGATCTCAAAACCTACAGAGAATCCATAGACGCTGCATTTTTCATAAGCTATCAAAGTGCTGTCCAGTGGAATAATTTCAACATTGAAGAAAAACATAATTGGGCAGTAGAATTATCAGACATCCGCGGTGGAATTGGATTTCCAGTGCAGATCAATGATGATACTATCTATCATCCTCAAAAATTAGTCGCCTATCTAGATACATATCTGAATAGTCATGATGCTTGTACTATAGAAGGTCATATGACTGAGCAACGAGTAATCGTAGAATCATTTATCGATGGTAGAGAATTTTCATGCATCGTACTGCGTAACGAAGATCAAAAATCTATTGCCTTACCACCTACTGAAATTGTTAAATCAGGGGAAGTATACGATTATAGATCCAAGTATCTTCCTGGTTTGTCTCGTAAGATTACACCTATTGCAGTAAGTGATCATCACCTTAAGGCTATACGATCTGAATGTGAGCGATTATATGACTATTTAGGGTTTCATACCTACGCTAGAATTGATGGATTTATAAACTCTGAAGGGAAGATATTCCTCAATGATCCTAATACAACTTCCGGTATGTTACCTTCTTCATTTTTCTTTCATCAAGCGGCAGAAATAGGATTAAATCCAAGTCAATTTCTAAGCTTCATTATTAGATGTTCGATACAGGAGCGGCTCAAAGATCAGTTACATCTTAGAGGATATAAGCCATTACTTCAACGTATCGATGATGCTTTAGAAAAATTACAAAAAGAAGAAAGCCAAAAGAAAAAAGTAGCTGTAATCATGGGAGGCTACTCCTTTGAGCGTCATATCTCTATGGAAAGCGGGCGTAATATTTATGAAAAACTTGCTAGTTCGGATAGATATGAACCGATACCTATTTTCTTGATGAAAGATGGAGATGGACACCAACTCTATAAGATTCCAGTGAAGATGCTACTTAAGGATAATGCGGATGATGTAAAAGACAAAATTCTTGGATATTCTGTCCATCCAGTGATAGAGCAAATTCAAGAAGAATGTAAAGCGATAATGGATAGATACTTGGATGCTAGCTATATCTCTTCTCCTTCTCTGATCAGTTATGATCAATTAGCGCAAGAAGTAGATTTGGCATTTATAGCATTACATGGTAGGCCAGGAGAAGATGGTACGGTACAAGCCAAGCTAAGGTCACATGGCATACCACATAATGGTTCGGCTGCAGAATCTGCGGCTAAGACTATTGACAAATATCAAACACTACAAATACTTAAGAGTAATGGCTTTACGGTAGCGAATCAATACGTTATCTCAAAGGAACAATATCAACTAGATAAGGACCAAGCCATTGCCCATATGATCGAACTTGTTGGACGATTTCCAATCATTGCCAAACCTATGGATGATGGCTGTAGTTCGGCAGTTAGAAAAATCAAATCTTCAGAAGAATTAAAAGTCTACCTCAAAGGATTATTTCGTGATGAATGGCTCATGAGCCCAGAATTAAGATCAGAGTTGGACTTGAATTACAATGAAGAGTTTCCGATGAAATCTGAGGTACTATGCGAAGAACTGATCGACAGTAGTGATGCAGATCATTTCCTTGAAATCACAGGTGGCATGTTGACCCATATGGATGGAGAAGGTGTTAGGTTTGAAATATTTGAGCCTTCGGAAGCTTTAGCTACTGGCGAAGTATTGTCCTTAGAAGAGAAGTTTTTAGCTGGAGAAGGTCAGAATATTACACCTGCCAGATTTAGTGAAAACCCAGATAGATTTAGGGCGATATCAGATAAGGTAAGGGCAGATTTACAAAGAGCGGCGGAGCTATTAGGTGTTAGTGGATATTCTCGTATAGATGCTTTCGTAAAAATAAAAGGAGATGATGTGGAGACAATTGTAATAGAGATCAATTCGTTACCAGGTATGACTCCTGCTACTTGTATATTCCATCAATGTGCTATTAATGGATACAAGCCTTATGAGTTTATTGATAAAATATTGCAATTTGCAGACCAGCGAGGGTTTCCTTCATAAAAGGAAAACGCGCGAATAGTATATTGTGGCAGTGTTTTAAAAGAAAACACATATAATATACTTTTTGACGAGGCTTATATAAATAAAAGACTATAAGCATCATGGAAGTACTAATAGCTTTCACCAACTTTTAGATCACATGAAAATTTTACAATTCTTGACTAGCAAAGATTTTTTTAAACAACTGTTATACATCGCTATCTTTTTAGGAGTAATATTATTTGCTGTGCTAATGTGGCTAAAGTATTATACTAATCATGGTCAAAAATTAGCTTTACCAGATTATGTAGGCGAACAATTAGATGACGCAAGAAAAGATGCAGAAGACAAAACTTTCCAAATCTTGGTTAATGATTCCATTCATATAGTAGGAAAACCTGGAGGCCAGATACTAGATCAAAATCCCAAACCTGGAGCAGAAGTAAAGGAAGGTCGTAAGATTTATGTACGTACTACAAAGTACAATTCGGATCAATATCCACTATCAAAGCTTCCTCAATTGTATGGAAATGATTTTGACCAAAAGAAAAGAGAGTTGAAATTTCAAGAAATCAATGCAGTGATAAAATCCTATAAATATGATCCTGCTGAACCTAATCACATCCTCGAAGTATACTACAAAGGAGAAAAAATAGTGAGTAGTACGGTATACAAAAAGAGTACAAAAATTGAAAAAGGAGGAACGTTAGAGATGGTATTGAGTAGTCGTGGTGGTGGCGAAACAGATTTGCCTGACCTCAAATGTTATTCTTATCCAGAGGCAGTATTCTATTTGGAACAATTAAAATTGAAAGTGGGGAACGTCAACAAAATTGGCAATGTTACTAATCTAGATAGTGCATATGTAGTATCTCAGAATCCTGCATATGATCCGATTAAGACCATCGAAAGAGGAACACCGATAGATATCTCTGTACAACAATCTAAACCCTCATCGTGTAATTAATTCTCGTTCCATTTAATAAAAAAAGAAAAATGATTGATATAGAAATACCAGAACTCAAGGCCAAGCTAGATGCAAAAGAAGATTTCCTTTTCATTGATGTAAGAGAGCCTTTTGAGTATGCAGAATTTAATCTAGGAGCAAAACTCATTCCTCTTGGCAATTTACCCGGAGCGCTCAATGAACTGGAACCATTTAAAGAAAAGGAAATTATTATTCATTGTAGATCAGGTGCTCGAAGTGGAAATGCAAAAAATATGCTTGCAGAACTAGGATACAAAAATGTACGAAATGTACTTGGTGGAATACTGGAATGGCAAAGACTTTATGTAAATCCTTAAAATAAATTGAAGTCTAAGATTAAGTATAATAACAAACAGATTCCAATTTTAATCTTACTTATAAAAGCTCAAACGTATTTGAGCTTTTTTATCTATATCTATATCTATCTCTAGAATTTGTTTTTCCACATCATAGACTCCATTGGCTTAGGAGTTTTTTGATTATACTTTGCGTTCTTCTTTTTGTTATAGTAATTTTCAATATCACCTTCCACCATAAAGTAAATTAACTGTCCGACGGGCATACCCGCATACACTCGCACAGGATGTACGCAAGAAATTTCTAAAGTCCAATGATTACAAAATCCAACGTCGCCTTTTCCAGCTGTAGCATGAATATCTATTCCTAATCTCCCTACTGAGGATTTACCTTCTAAAAAAGGGACCGTGGCATGAGTTTCCGTATACTCTAAGGTAGCGCCTAGATAAAGTGTTCCAGGTTGAATGACATATCCTTCTTCAGGAATTTCGAAATGAGAAACTGTATTATGTTTCTTGGCATCTAGGACCTCACTATCATAAGTTGCCAGATATTTACTTAGATGAACGTCATAAGAATTTGTACCTAAACAAGATCTGTCATAAGGTTCTATAACTATATCGCCTTTTTCTATAGATTTCAATATTTGCTTATCTGTAAGTATCATTTGAAGTTTTTCTTTAATGCAGTTACACCAGAAATTTGATTGGCGCAAATGTACTTGTAAAATGTGGATTACCATTTACGAATCCATTACTTTACGTCATTATCTATATCTTACCATTCGAAATGCCTTTACACTACATACAATCCGTTGAGCCTTCTGGCATTTTTGCTGTTTGGCAAAATGATGAGCCTAGTCTTTATTTCGAAAAGAGGCTTCAATTGAATGATGAAGAAAATGAGTTACTCAAGAATTTTTCTGAAAGGAAGAAACTAGAGTGGCTCTCTTCTCGATATTTACTCCACATCATGACCGGTGCTAAGAGTAGAACCCTTTGCACTAAAGACGAATACGGAAAACCGACATTAGTAAATAGTGAGTATCATATCTCTCTCAGCCATTCAGTAGATAGAACTGCAGTAATCGCTTCAAAAATTTCTGTCGGAATAGATATTCAGAGGATAGTCAGTAAAATAGGTCGGATCTCAAGAAAATTTTGCAATTCGGACGAACTACTTCTTGAACCGCAGGAAAAGGAATCTCAATTGCTTTTCTATCATATCATATGGGGGGCCAAAGAGTGCATTTATAAATCATATGGAAAAAAGAAAGTGGATTTTCGCAAGCATATGACAATAAGCGATATTGAGCAAAATCTAGAATCAGGAACGGCGAAAGGAAAGATTAATATGGATAGCTTCAATGCATCCTATCATATAGAATATCACCTTATAGAAGATTATATGATCGTGACTAGTGTAGAGGACTAAAGGCTTTAAAAAAAGAGAGAACCATTCTTATCTTTTTCACCAATCTTTTAGCGGATTCCAGAATAATTTACGGTTACAATAGGACTACCTTGATTAGGTTATTTTCTTATGAAACTGATAGTCTATAGTTCTCTCTATGGATGAGTTACAGAAAGCCAAAACACCTAGAAGCTTCCGTAACAGTGCACAATATAGGTAATTTATACATTAAATAATAAAATAATATGAAAACATTCCTAACCGTATTTTCAATACATTAATATGATATTATTCAAATAGGATTGTATAATTCCTTTATATTGGTTTTTTGTGGAGTCTTTACCCTACAATCATCAATTATGCAAATAATATGCCATATATACTAAATCTGTAATATATATAACTCTGACCCTATGAATTTTACTATAAAAACCGTCGTTTTACTACTTGCTGCTACTATTTTTTCGTACCAAGCTGATGCCCAATCAAAAAACTCACAACCCACTGACTATGAGTACTATAGCACCGTAAAATGGAGAAACATAGGACCCAAAAGAGGAGGAAGATCATGTGCTGTGGCTGGAGTACCTCAAAAACCAAATTTATTTTACTTCGGAGCGACGGGTGGAGGTGTGTGGAAGACGCTAGACGGCGGTAGATCATGGGATAACATCTCTGATGGCTTCTTTGGCGGATCAATTGGTAGCATCGCAGTAGCGTCATCTGACCCTAATGTGATCTATGTTGGTGGTGGTGAAAAAACAGTGCGTGGTAATGTTTCATATGGCTATGGAGTATGGAAATCATGGAATGCCGGTAAAACATGGCAATTTTCGGGTCTACCCGCTAGTAGACATATTTCCCGTATTAGAATACATCCAAACAATCCAGATATCGTATTTGCTGCGGTGATGGGAGATTTATTTAAAGATACACCAGATAGAGGCGTCTACAAAAGTACGGATGGAGGAATATCGTGGAGAAAGGTCTTATATAGCGATGCTAGTTCAGGAGCTGTAGATCTAATCATCGATCCGACCAACCATAGAATTATGTATGCGAGTACTTGGACCATCAGAAGAACGCCTTATAGCCTATCAAGTGGTGGTAAGGGATCTCGCATGTACAAAAGTACAGACGGAGGTGAGACATGGTCAGATATTAGTGAAAACGAAGGACTGCCCTCAGGAACTTGGGGTATCAGTGGTATCGCGGTATCTCCACTAAATGGAGAAAGAATCTGGGCAATCATAGAAAATGATAAGGGAGGTGTATATAGATCAGACGATGGCGGTTCCACTTGGAACAAAATGAATGATGAAAGAGCATTAAGGCAAAGGGCCTGGTACTACACAAGGATATACGCTGATACTGAAGATGAGAATACGGTTTACGTGATGAACGTGCGTTACCACAAATCCACAGATGGTGGAAAGACCTTCTCAGCCAATCGTGCTCCTCACGGAGATCATCATGATCTTTGGATTGCACCGGAAAACCCAAATAGAATGATCATAGGAGATGATGGTGGAGCGCAAGTCACATACGATGGCGGTGAAACTTGGAGTACTTATCATAATCAACCTACATCTCAATTTTATAGAGTTACTACTGACAATCATTTTCCGTATAGAATTTATGCGGCTCAGCAGGATAATAGCACTATAAGAATCGCCCATAGGACCACTGGCAGATCTATAGGAGAAGATGATTGGGAAGGTACAGCAGGCGGAGAATCAGCACATATTGCCATAGATCCTGAAGATAATGACATAGTATATGGAGGAAGCTATGATGGTTTTCTTACACGCCGGAATCATAGGACAGGAGATATAAGAGCTATCAATGTATGGCCAGATAATCCAATGGGACATGGTGCAGAAGGAATGAAATATCGATTTCAGTGGAATTTTCCAATTTTCTTTTCACAGCACAATCCTAATAGATTATACACAGCTTCGCAGCACCTGCACGTCACAGAAGATGAAGGTCAGACATGGAAAATAATTTCTCCAGACTTGACTCGTAATGAAGCGGAGAAACTCGTTTCGTCTGGTGGACCTATCACACAAGACAATACAAGTGTGGAATATTACGCTACTATCTTTGCTGCTGCTGAATCACCACTAAAAGAAGGACTGATATGGGCAGGAAGTGATGATGGCCGCCTTCATGTAACTCAAAATGGTGGCTTGGATTGGACAGATATTACTAGTACAAAGATGCCTAAGTATCTAATGATTAACAGTATCGAACCAAGTCCTTTTGACGAAGGCACTTGTTATGTAGCTGGCACAATGTATAAGTCTGGAGACTATAAGCCTTATCTTTTCAAAACGGAAAACTATGGTCAATCTTGGACACAAATCACTACAGGTATTCCTAATGATCATTTTACAAGAGTATTAAGATCAGACAAATCTCAAAAAGGCTATCTCTATGCAGGTGGAGAGTCCGGAATGTATATTAGCCGAAATGACGGCCGCTCTTGGGAATCATTACAACTCAATATGCCTATTGTACCGATCACAGATTTAGCCGTAAAAGGCGATCATCTTATAGCCGCTACTCAAGGTAGAGGACTTTGGATTATAGACGATCTGCATATTATCAAGCAAGTTGATTCTAAGAAAAAGAAAGGTAATTTTGTATATGCACCAGATATCGCATATCGTATGAGTGGTTCTGCTCCGAAAGATGCAAAAGGCGCTGGTGTAAATCACCCAGGTGGCGTAAATCTTCATTATTATTTAGAACAATATGACGAAAAGAAAGACACCATCTCTATTAGTTATCTAATGGGATCTGATACGATTGCAAATTTTTCTACGCACTCAGATCAGAAAGAATTTAAGCTCAAAGATATAGTGAAAGGTAGTAATAAGCATAGATGGAATATGCGCTACCCTACCGCGAAAAAATTTGATGGAATGATACTTTGGTGGGGCAGTACTAACGGTGCAATGGTGGCTCCTGGAAAATATTCAGCAGTCATCAGTCATAATGGAAAAAAAATGGATACCGAATTCATTATTGCCAAGAATCCAAATACAGAGCAAACCAACGATGATATAAATGCACAAGTAAAATTTGTGCAATCCATCAACAATAAAGTAACGGAATCACATCAAGCGATTATTGATATTAGATCATTACGAAAACAAATGAAAGCATACGTTGGGAAATCTAAAAATGAAGACCTTATCAATGAGTCGGAAAAAATAGATAGTATCATGACTGTGATAGAAGAAGCTCTCTATCAAACTAAAAATAGAAGTGGGCAAGATCCATTAAATTTTCCGATCAGACTTACTAACAAATTGGCCCACCTAAATTCTCTAACACAGATGGGCACTAATGACTACCCTCCTACAGCGGCTTCTATAGCGGTGAGAGATGAACTCATAACAGAAATTGATAAACACTTGGCAAATTGGGAAAAAGTGAAAAAAGAGTTGATTCCTTCATTTAATCAAATGGTGCGAGATAAGGCCTTAGATGTAATTATCTTGGAATGATTTATCGCAATATTTTAATAGTAAAAAAGTAATGAAAAGCAAGCTCATAAAAATAACATTACTTACAACGGTTATGGTGGCAGCTTTGAATTCTTGCAGCCACAAGACATTTAAGCAAAACTTGAATGTCAAAAATTTCTCTAGTCAATTTATTGCCAAAGTAGACTCTATTGTTATTCAAAGAATGAACGAATACAATATACCTGGCTTGGCCATAGGCCTGGTTAAAAACGATACGATAGTATATACAGAAGGTTACGGTGTCTCCAATATTCAAAATCGAAAACCGGTGACTCCAAACTCAATATTTCATACAGCATCAATAAGTAAATTATTTACGGCGATGGCAGTTATGACATTAGTACATGAAAATAAATTAGCATTAAATGACAAATTAGTTGATGTAATACCTAGTCTGAAATATGAAGATCAAAGAGTTCAACAAATAACTATTAAAAATCTTTTGAATCATACTTCTGGTCTGCCTGATATTAGCAACTATAATTGGAGTAATAATAATCAAGATGATAGCAGTCTGAAAGAATATGTAATGGGTCTAAATCTTAGACTTAATTCTAATCCTTCGACCCAATACCAATACAGCAACTTAGCCTATGATATTCTGGGCTATGTCATAGAGAAAATTTCATCTATAAATTTCGAAAAATTTGTAAAGGAAAATATTCTAAATACTAGTGAAATGTATACCAGTGATTTTAGATATTTCGAAATAGAAGACTCTTTAAAAACAACGCCACATTCCAAGCGCTGGTTGACTAAAAAAGTACACACCAGAAAAACCTATCCGTATACCAGAGAACATGCACCAAGTAGCACTCTAAATTCTTCTTCCCATGACCTCAGTAAATGGATGATTTCATTCTTAAAAATCATGGATAAATCAAATACTAATAACCAATACATAGAAATGACTATGCCTAGTATTGAATCTTATCCTTATATCGGATTAGGTTTTCAATTAGATAATATTCATGAGAACAAAACTATAGGACATTATGGCGGCGACAAAGGATTTAGGAGCTATCTTCTCATGATACCTAAAGAAAAAATCGGATTAGTAATTTTAGCCAACTGTGATTATAATGAAGATTTTCGACAAGAGATCTTGCATGCCATATCAAAACTGATGCTTGTCAATTAGAAGCAAAAATCGCAATCAAGTATAAATAGAAACGAAGCAAATCTACTTCGTCATAATCTACACTAAGGAAAATCTAGGAAGGCACTTAAGTCATTAGAACCGATATAGCTTTGCGATTTTGGGGTAAAAATTTGAGAAATCGCAATATATGACTAATTTTGTCATGTTGTTTTATGTCAATAAATTAGGATGGAAACTATAGGGCTCAAAATCAGAGAAGTGCGAAAAGCCAACGGCATGACCATAAAACATGTAGCTCAATCATTAGATATTGATCAAGCGCTTATTAGCAAATATGAAAACGATCGACGCTACCCTTCTGAAGAGCATATGCTTGTTATTGCACAATTCTTTGAGGATTGTGGTAACGCGTTAATGACACAATGGATCAGTGATAAGATTTATAGCATAGTAAAAAAGTATCCTACATATGCAGAAAAAGCAATAGAAGTAGCTGAAGAGAGGATCGCGTACCTATCAAAAGCTCAAGCAATGGATGCGCCAAGACTTGATAAAGCTTTAGAGATTAAGATCAATACTGCTAATACACTGCATACCAAATGGAATAGCCTAAAACCTCTGGAAGCAACAGCATTGGCAAAGATGCAAGAGCATTTTAGATTAGCTTATACGCATGAGAGCAATAAAATAGAAGGCAATACGCTTACACTCCAGGATACATTTTTAGTCATCAAAGAGGGACTTACTATAAGTGGTAAGACTATGACGGAACACCTAGAGGCCATCAACCACTCCGATGCGATAGACTTTATTGATGATATCGTTAGTCGAAAGGAAGTACTTTCTTCTCGTACGATTAATGAGATCCATTCACTAATACTTAGAGGTATCGATAGTCCGAATGCGGGCAGATATCGCCAAGTACCTGTGATGATCAATGGAAGTGCGCATAAGCCTCCCCAGCCATTTTTGATAGATAAGTATATGGAAGACTACTATCATTTCTATGAGTTGAATAAAGATGCTATGCACCCAATCCTTCTTGCAGCTGAAATGCATGAGAGATTAGTGACCATACATCCTTACATCGATGGGAATGGAAGGACAAGTAGACTCATAATGAATCTTATTTTGCTGAGACACGGCTATACTATTGCTAATCTTAAAGGTGATAATATCTCTAAGTTGAAATACTATAGAGCATTGAATAAAGTACAAACTGATCATGACTCGACTGAGTTTTATCATCTGATACTTGACGCTGTTATCGAATCTCTTGAAGCGCACATTGGATTAGCTGGATAGCAGACTGGAAATTACAAGACTAGACCTTCGATGCCATAGAAAGCTCGAAGGTCTTTTTATCTTCGTTGCAAATTATAAGCATCATGATAGATATCTCAGCAGCAGTACTCAACCAAGTCGTTATACATAGAGTAGGCAATCAATCTAAGGACGAGGGAATATTTATATCCAATGATATGGCTATCATTGATCAACCTTTATCAGAATTGCTACTGGATTATTTTCTGAAATCATTTGCAAATGCTTCTGAAACTTATCAATTTGTTCATAATGTAGATATCAATATGAATGTCGTCTATCATAGTGCGAAACATTCATTTGAAGATCCTGCATCTGTACATGAACAGTCAACAAATATTCTGCGTCACCTTTATGACCAATCTAGACATCCACATATCAAGTCAGGTGATCTCTTTGTAGCGACATTCGACAATATCTTAATTTATGATGAATTAGTTTCTGCAGTAGGAATATTCAAAGCTGAAAACAAAGACAGTTTCATAACCCTCAAAGAGAATGACAACCGAATCATTATCAATCAAGAACTGGGCATCGGAACGAGAAGAATAGATAAAGGATGTATTATATTAGAAACCGAGATGGAACAAGGATATCGCATTCTATCGATAGACCATAACAACTATGATGCAGAATACTGGTTACGCCAATTTCTAGGGATAGACTATGTAAAAGATGACAATTTTGATACTAAAGCTTACATTGACTTTTGCAAAGGATTTTCTGAAGAAGTCGTAAAAGAAAAACTAGATAAAAAGGGACAGATAGATTTCCTTAATCAATCTGTGAGATATCTTGAAGAATCCGAGTCTGTAGATGTAGAAGAATTTAAAAACACCATTTTTGGAGATGAAGAATTGAAAAAAGATTTTGATGATTACAAGCGAAATTTTGAAGCCAACAACAACCTTGAAATCAAAGAAACATTCGATGTATCTGCCACCGTGTTAAAAAAGCAAAAGAAAAAATTAAAATCCCTCATTCAGCTAGATACCGGTATAAAAATCAAATTAGATTTTCAAAATACTGAATCTGTTGATAGATTTATCTATAAAGGCTACGATACAGAACGTGGTATGCAATTCTATAAAGTCTACTTTAATACTGAACGATAGTTTCTATTTTCCAAATCTCCAAATTAATCCTAATTCTAGTCCAAAAAATTGATAATTAGAATTGAGATTCTTTATCGATTGATGGTCCGCGAGAGATAGTTTCTGAAAATTAAATCTCGAGGTAATAGCCCATGCATTATTGAATCGATATTTTGTCGATAAAAACCCATTCATCGAAGGACTTACCCACTTACCACCTACTCTATTAATTACTGGCCTACCTAAGTCAGAGAGAATAACATGAGTATCTGATAAATGGTAATTAAGATAAACACCTAATCCTACTCCAAAGTCGAATTTATTAATTGACTTATGCATTGATATTGATAACGGAATTGAGATAATTCTTTGGCTATTATATTGTTCTATAGTATATTCTTGACCTACAGAATCAATACCATTTATAAGAACACTACTATCTTGTAAAATTAATTCATCGTTTTCGAAAATATATCTATTATAAAAGTAAGGGTCGATATCTTTAAAAATATTTTCATTGACCCATTTATCAGTAGTCATTGAATATCTAATCCCAGATTCCAACTTTAAGTTTTTGTATTTAAAAAGTTTAAATCTCAAGCCAATACTCCATTGCTCTAATAGTTTTTCAGAATTGTTTCTAGCAGTAGCATAAGCTTTATCCTCTGTTTCTATCGATTTGTTACCTAAAGATATCCCACTATAAATTTCGAGTTCTGTAAAATAATTTCGCTCATCTTCATCTTCAAGTATGGAATACTCCAAAAAATTCTCTGCAGCATCAATGACTACTAGATCTCGTTCTATATCCAACAAACCAACTTTCAAATACTTCACTTTGGACATTACTAATTCCTTTCTTATGCTCCACCCTGCATCTAATACTTTTGCTATTTCATTTTCTTTATACTCATTTCTAAAATCAAAATATTTATCAGCTACCTCATTAGATTTCAAATCCTCTTGTCGAAGTATTTCTGAATAGGCCTTGGATTCACTTTGTAGTATATTCAAGTGATCGAAATCACTTTTGAAATTTGATTCAAATTTATCTCTATCGGAAAGAGCAACAGAAGATATAATTTCGGAACTTAAAGCACTATTCAAATTACTGTTACCCAGTGAATTAAAAGATAATTCTTCTACTTTTTCAGTATCACCTTTTTTCTGCTTACTGCTTTCGATAGTAGTAATTTGAATAGAATCAGACGTCGCTCTTACTAGAGGCATTATAGAATTTTCTGCATTGCTACTATCACCTAAATTCGAAAAATATAACATGGATAGAATAACGCCTAACAACATAACTCCTCCAAACCACCATATCGCAATAAATCTTTTTCTTCTTCTTTCTAGTTTCTTTTCTACACCATTCCAAATTATATCAGGATTGATATCATCGGAATAATTTTCTGCCGTTTTTTTGATTATATTTTTAATATCTTCTTTCATTACGATTTGTCATTAAACGACCATTTTATTAGGCTGAATAGATTTTTGCAATAGCACTTTAGCTCTCGAGTATAAAGATCTAGATGTACTAGGTTGTACATTTAGTATCTCTGCAATCTCATTATGAGAATATCCATCAATGGCATAAAGTCCAATGACTTGCTTATACTTTAAAGGCAAATTATAAATTGCATTCATTAATTCTTCGGCATCAAAATTAGCTAGGGCCATTGGTTCTATAGATCGCTCTAATACATTATCTAATACATAAGCTTCTTTAGTGTAACTCATTTTTTTATACTTGGAAATTCCAGCATTCATCACTATCTTTTTCATCCAAGCTAATAAGGCACTTTCTTCATCTCCCTTAAACTTATCAATGTGTTGATATATGGAAATAAAAGCATCTTGCAACACATCTTTAGCATCTTCCGTATTTCGAGTATAAATTCTAGCAACAGTCATTAGCTGTGGTGTGTGCTTATACACCAGCTCTCTGAAGGTATTATGATTACCTTGCTTAAGTTGCGATATGACTGTTACTAGATTCAAATTTATATTACTCTCTTAGTTTGAATAAGAAAGAAAAATCTAAAGAGGTATGTGAAGAGTTATAGATCAATGGATCCGTAACTTCAATAACATCTAATACGCCATAAGCTTGTATGTAAGTTTCTCCGCCTTGCTCTAGCTTATCCACAGTAGCTATTCCACTTGCATTAAAACCAGCTTCAGGCACAGGCATCTCTATATGTTGCAATGGCTCACCTTCTATGTAGGTGAAGTCAAATTCGTATCTTATTGGCTCAGATGTCGGTAAGGTCTGAGTCCTAAATATCACATAATAATCAGTCGAATCTGTAAAGTCTTGTTTCCAATAGCTGAACGCAGTTGAAGAATCAATGTAAGTTGGATCCACTTCATATAAAAAGTTATTGCCACCATAGATATAATTTAAGTGTTCGACTATAAAATCTTCACACAAGGCTAGTTCTCCTACATCAATGAGCTCTTTTGGTTCAAATCGTTTCGATTGACTTGCCCTCTCATTTTCCGGATCTACGGCAGTCACTTCGAATTCCACATCATCAGAACAGAATCGTAATTCCGCATCAAAAACTAAATCCTCCGTAACATCAAAGAAATAGTTATACGACCCATGGCTTACCATTACGTACGTACTATTAGATAATTCAATACCGCATGCATTAATATGTCCAGCAAGATTCGAATTAGAAATAGATAAGAAAAGCTCCATAGGGTCTAATACGGTATCTTCATCAAATGGACCAATATTTCCAACATGAATAATTTCACCGCATAAATTATATAGTTCAAAAGTGAGTTCTAAACCTTTAGGAACCTTACCGGTAAAATTTCCTTTTTCATCCGTATAACCAGATCCTACGCTTCCATCTTCTATCACTGTCATATTGACCCTTGTATTATGTAAAGGAGCTCCATTACTTAATAGGGTTCCTGACAACTGAATCAGATCATAAGGATCATCACAATTCCAAAACGAAAAATGAGATACTTTTCCTTCATATTTTCCATTTACCAAATTGGCAGTGCCTTCTTCTTTCCAGATGCCCAAACTTTCATCAAAATGCCAAAGTGGAATTTGACTGGGCGCATTCCCTACCAATGCTTCAGGAATTGGAATTGAGATGTCCACCTTATAACCATCCCTGATTATTACTTCTTCACTTTCCAGTGAATAACCTTTTCGCAATTCTACCGTGATCATTCCAAAAGTTGATAGTACAACTTGATTTTCTAGCACATCAACTCCCGTTAAATCACCAGGCATTCGGTCTAAAGTGCTCAAAGAGGTAGGGTCCAAATATGAGGCGAAAACTCTTACGTTTCCATCAAAAATTGATTCATTCGCACTAGCGAAACAATCTTTAGGAAATCGCAATTCGACGTCTTGGAAAGTGACAACTTGATCTTCACTAGAATTAATAACCGCCACATTCACAGGGTCAATCAATTCGATTTTTACTCTAGATATTGTTCCTTGCTGAGGATAAAATTTTCTTGAACCAACTATGTACCCATCTTTTTCTGCGGTAATGAAAGTACCTCTCGAATTCATTGTCCTATTATTGAATCGAAATACACCATTTACATCTGTTTTAATCGTTTTATTAAGATGCGTCACACTAGCATAAGAAATAGGTGCGCCATTCTCTTTTACAACAACACCCATTACAGAAGCATTTACATTTTCCACAGGAAGATATGCAGGAGGCGATACATCTATGATGTCGCTATCTTTTCTACAGGATTGCATCGCCAAAGCGGCAACCATGAAAAGCATTAATATTTTTATTGATTTCATTCTTAATTTCTTTTTAAGTAACGATACTGGAATAGCTCTTAAGTATTCCGTTATCATATATTTTAATCATTCATTCAATCTAGCTAGAATAATTTCATAGCGCCGCAAGCATCGATTTACAAACTGCCCTATGCCTACTAGAAGGGAATGAAATTGAAAAAAGCTGCAACACCGATCAAAAAAGTTGAAAAAATCTCGAATTTAGGCACTTTCAAAGATAGAAGTGCCCCTATATAAGGTATCTGCCAAGAATGGCTATCTTTGCCGCCTATCGTAAAATTGATACAATGAAAGCTAAAATAACCTTCTATGCCCTGCTAATATTGGTGATATCTGCTTGTAAAACAGATCAACCTACTGAAGCTTTTTCTGGGCAATTATTTTCTCAGGTAGCTCCTTTACAATCCGGAGTATTCTTCGTCAATGGCATCAACGAATCTTGGCAACGAAATACAATGACATTTGACTATTTCTATAATGGTGCTGGGGTCGCTCTGGGTGATATCAATAACGATGGTCTAACGGATATCTTCTTCGCGGGTAATGATGTGACTAATAAATTATATCTCAATCAGGGGAATATGCAATTCGAAGATATCACTCTGAATGCCTTGCAATCTTCTGTGAAATGGGCTTCCGGAGCGAGTATGATTGATATTAATAATGATGGATTCTTAGATATTTATGTGTGTAATGGTGGACCCAATGCCGAAGCGGCTTTAAGGACTAATGATTTCTATATTAATAATGGTGACATGACATTTACCAACAAAGCAGAGAAAATGGGTGTCAATGATGCTGGTAGATCCGTCCAATCTTCTTTTTTCGATTATGATAGTGATGGTGATCTTGATCTTTGGGTAAACAATCACAGTCTTTATGATGGCAATTTAAATCAATGGCTCTCCAATCAAAATGACGAACCACAAAAGTCTAATCCTACTGGTAAAACTCGGTTGTATAGAAATGATGGAGGAATATTTACTGATGTAAGCCAAGAAGCGGGAATTTTTAAGGAAGCATTTGGTCTCGGTCTTGCCACTGCAGATTTTGATGATGATGGCGATATAGATGTGTATGTCGCTAACGATTATTTCTTACCAGACTACTATTATATTAATAATGGTGATGGCACTTTTACCGATAAATCAAAATTACTACTCGCGCATACTTCATTCTATTCTATGGGGTGTGATGCAGCAGATATAAACAACGACGGTGTACTAGATCTTGCTGTAGTAGATATGACTCCAGAAGATCATTATCGAAATAAAGTCCTTATGGAATCTATGGATACTGAGCGATTTAGATACTTACATAACCGACTCAAATTTACAAGACAGTATATGTTTAACTCTCTCCAGATGGGAGGAGGATTTGGTAGTTTTCAGGAGGTAGGAAAAGCTTATGGTGTATCTCAATCTGAATGGAGTTGGTCTGCCTTATTAGCAGATTTTGACAATGATGGATATAAAGATTACTACATAACTAATGGCTTTTACCGAGACACTAAAGACAACGATTTTAGACTAAAGCAAAAAGAATTTGAAAGTATGCCAGGTGCTCAGTTCAATGAGCAAGTATTCAATGAATTCTTAAAAATACTGAAAAGTACTCCAACACAAAATCAACTATATAGAAACGAAAAAGGAGAAAAATTTAGTAATCAAAGTACGGCATGGACTGATATGGGACCAAGTTTTTCTAATGGTGCAGCTTATGGCGATCTTGACAATGATGGTGATCTTGATTTGGTAATTAATAATCTTCAAGACACGGCTACGATTTTAGAAAACAAACTACCTAACTCTAATTATTTACAAGTACAACTGATCAATCCTACTAGGACGGCAGCCAGTGATCATGCAGTAGTGAAAATATTTCAAGGAGATAAAATACAAAGGGCAGATTACAATTTCTCGAGAGGCTATCAATCTAGCGTCCAACAGCGAATTCATTTTGGACTCGGAGATGATGCGATAGATAGTCTTTCTGTATCCTGGTCAGATGGTACACATTATGGTAGTTCGGATGTAAAGTCCAACCAAATGCTTACCATCAATAAACGAAGTGGTCAAGTGATCGCAAAAAACAATGATCGTGAGAATACACGATTTATGGATATCACTAGATCGACAGGCATGGATATATTTGTCGACGAAAGAGATCATGACGATTTTGCCACTGAGATTCTATTACCACATAAGTACTCCACCATGGGACCAGCGCTAGCTGTTGGAGATGTAGATGGTGATGGATTTGATGATTTTTATGTGGGTGGCTCACAAGGTATAGCTGGAAGAATCTATACTGCTTCTGGCACCTCATTCTCGCCCATTGATAATAAGACTTTCACCTTAGATAGTAAGCATGAAGATCTAGGGGCGGTATTTTTAGACGTAGATAATGATGGCGATCAAGATCTTTATGTCGCTAGTGGTGGTGGAAGCGAAGCTGCAGTCAGTCCTATATTACAAGAAGACCGACTCTACATAAATAGCGGAAACGGTTTTTTTGTGCGTAGTGTGATTAGTCTTCCAAAGACGGAATCTAGTACTAAAAGTATTACCAAATTAGATTATAATGGAGATGGTAAAATTGACTTATTTGTAGGTGGCCGTAATACGCCAGGAAAATACCCTTTAGCTGCAGAGTCCTACTTAATGATTAACACTGGAGGTAAATTTAGAATAGAAGACCTCTCAGCTATACAAGAGAATATGTGCGGAATGGTTACAGGTTCTGCGGTAGCTGATCTAGATCAAGATGGTAAAGATGAATTAATTATTGTGGGTGAATGGTGTGCCCCTCAAATCTATAGTCAATCAGAAAACGGACTCGCTTTAGTTGAAAATGCTGCTTTGGCTGAGATGACTGGTTGGTGGCAATCTATACAGACTGTAGATATTGATAGAGATGGAGATCAAGATATCGTACTAGGAAATATGGGTGAGAATAATAAATTTCATCCTACTAAAGAAAAGCCATTAGGTGTGCTGGCCTCAGACTTTGATGATAGTGGATCTATAGACATTGTACTGACTAAAGAATATAAGGGTAAGACTGTACCTGTAAGAGGTAAAGAATGTTCGACAGAACAAATGCCATTTTTGCAAGAAAAATTTCCGACTTATGACGGCTTTGCTTCCTCTGGGATAGAAGACATTTTGGGCGCAGAAAAAGTTAGTTCTGCCAACCAAAAAGCCGTTACTACGATGAGTAGTATGATCTTAATCAATAACGGCGGAATGTCATTTGATGCTCAAAAATTACCTGCTCCAGCGCAATGGTCTCCTATTCTTGACATGATTATTGACGACTTCGATAAAGATGGCCATACGGATATTGTAGTTGCTGGTAATCTCTATGATACAGAACCAGAAACTCCATCTTACGACGCTGGTCGAGGTTTACTATTAAATGGAAATGGAGATGGCACATTTACCACCAGCAATCTAATCCAATACTCAGGGCTTAATATAAGTCGAAATGTAAGAGCGATAGAACCTATAAAATTAGGCTCAAACCAAAAAGGAATATTAGTCGCAAATCATAATGACAAGATGCAATTATTCTTAACAAGAGAAGATTTTTAATGTCAAAATATAGAGCGCTAAGTATTGAAGAATTAGAATCTTTAGAAAAAGAATTCGTAGATTTTTTAGTGCTGAATGGAATCATGCACGATGATTGGATCAAAATGAAAAAAGAAGATCCTAGTGCAGCTCAGAAAATGACTGAACTATTTTCAGACGTAGTATGGGAGAGCATTTTACGAAAGGCCAAATTTCTGGATTTTAGATCAGAGCATAGTATCAAGTGTTTTCAATGCTTAGAAGATAAAATCGTTTTGGTTGGAGTCGATAGTACGACTACAGATATGTCGAGTCCATCATTTATCTCCTTAGAAACTAAAGATTATCCTGACGATGTCGTGGCTTATACTACCGAAAAAAAATATAATAAAGTTAGAGAATTAGAGTTATTCGAAATGCTTAATTGGGGCTGCGAAATATCTGAGGGGATTTTATTCAAACAATTATGTCTCGCCTTATAAGCCAACTTACAGCTTGATACTACTTGTTAATCTTCGCAAAAGTGGTACTTAGCAAAATTGTTCTTTATTTACTCTTTACTATATACATCAACTGCCAATCTTCTCGTTTTCTAAACGTGTCTACTACTTCATAATTTTCTGGAATGTCGTGTCTACTAGTATCAATTATGAGATACAAATCTTCATCACTAATTTCAGAATTTCGATATGTAATAGCTTCTCTTTGAGTAGCGATATAAAATGAACCAGTATGATCTAATTTGCCATTTTTATATATCCCCAATTTTTCATTTTTATATTTCTTTCCTATTTCGATGGCTTGATTTTTCGCTAAAGTTCCGTAGTCATTCGCTTGCCTTATAGGCATTACAAACCAATTAAAACCCACTCTTAATATCAGCACTAACATCACTATAAAGAATGGACGGTAAGGTGGATCTTTAAAATAAATTATCGATAAAGAAACTAATGCAACTAGAAGCAATGAAACTTTCCATTTCCAACCTTCGATTTGCGGTACTTCATCTAAACCAATTACAGTCAATGCAATAAAAGGTACTGCAATAATCACTAGTTGATACAATCTTCTTAACAATATTAATCGCCAACCTTCTCCTTCAATACTATATAGATAAATAAGCACGGTAAAAATCAATGGAATCAACATCAAGATATATCTAGGATATGTGCCAGGCGAAATCCAATACACAATAACATTGGCTATAAAGCAAACTGCTACATAATGGATATATCTATTCGACTTGATTATTTGCCAAATATTTTTTCTTAAAAACATAACACCTAAAACCGACCATGGCAAAAAGTGGAAAATATTTTCAAACGGATAAGAAAATATATGCTTAATAGTTTTCCACAAACCATGTCTGAGAGGAGTACGTTGAGTACTTTGATCTAGCAAGCCCGGAACTACAGATGTACTTTCATTATATACATCGTAGAGACTATAATAGCCACCTAGAATGGCGACCATCACTAATCCTCCAATAATATGTGGTAATGAAATTATTTTTTTAAGACTCTTATCTACATAATGATAAGCCGATAAGGTAAAACCAATAAAAATAAATGCAGGAAGACCTTTCAGTAAATAGGCAATTGCACCAAGGGAATATGCCAAAATATACATATGCCAATACTTGCGCTTAGTACCAAAATGATACACAATAATAAACATCGAATAGATTACCCAAGAAAATCCTATATCAATCAATCCTCTAAAGGAATCCCAAAATATAATTCTTCCACATGTCAAGAAAAACAAAGCGATTAAGATTGGATATTTAATACTCTTAAAGTGAGGTTTATTGACTCTATAGATCGTGTAGCAAAATAAAATTAAGCAAATGATGGTTGGAAATCTACTTGTAAACTCATCGGCTCTGCCAAAAAAAGTAAAACTTAAATGCATCAACCAATTGTATAAAGGTGGCTTACTATAGTAATAAGAACCATTCACTGTGGGTACAATAAAATTGCCAGAGTAATCCATCTCTAGCGTGACTAAAGCTCTAATGGCTTCATCATTAATATAAGTGAGTAAACCTAGATTAATTAGTAAAGCGGGTATCGTCAATGCTATGATGATACCTAAATAGATATATAATCTTTTGTCTACGTACTTATCCATTACTTAGGCAAGTAAATTATTTCATTACATTGCTCTGGTTTTAAAATCTCATTTGCTACACGCTTAATATCTACAGCAGTAATGCTTTGATACTTTTCTGATTGTATATTGATCATGTCTGCATCTCCCAATATTTCGTAGTAAGCGAGATTCATTGCTTTATGAAGAACGCTTACTTCAGAGTATACCAAACTGCTTTCAGTTTTATTTCGGATTTTTTCTAACTCTTCTACTAAGACTCCATTGGTTTTGACATCTTCTAATTCTTTCCATATGACATCTCTAGCTTGATCAATAGATACACCTGGCATGGGTCTAGCCTCTACTATAAATAATCCTGGATCAAAAGTTCCAGAAATGAAAGCATCTATAGTACTGCAGATAGATTGTTTATAAATATTGACAAAGAATCTACTAGATCTTCCATTCGCTAATATATCTGACAATAGATCTATGGCGTAATAATCATCATCTAACCTTTCGCACATATTAAATGCCATAATAATAGAAGGAAGTGGAACTGCTGCCTCTATCGTCTTGCTGCGAGGCCCTTCTTGTTTAGGTTCTTTTACTAAATTTCTAGAAGGAGTAACGCCTGCAGGAATATCATTAAAATATTTACTGATTTTTTGTTTTACCTCTTCTACATTGATGTTACCTGCCACCACTAACACTGCATTATTCGGTCTATAGAATCTATAGAAAAAAGCTTCAACATCAACTAAATTAGCATTTTCAATATGCTCTGGTACCAGACCTATCGTAGGCCAACGATAGCTATGCTCCTTATAGGCAAGATCACTTAGGTGGTGCCACATATCACCATAGGGTTGATTGAGGCAAGTCTCTTTAAATTCTTCTATTACGACTTTCTTCTGAGTAGATAATGACTTTTGACTAAAGTCTAGTTTCATCATTCGATCAGATTCTAACCACAGCGCCGTTTCAATATTTTGAGCTGGTAAGATGTTATAGAAGTTAGTCATATCACTATTAGTGAATGCATTATTCTCTCCACCTGCCATCTGAATGGGTTGATCAAAATCTGGAACGTTGGCAGAGCCACCAAACATCAAATGCTCAAACAGATGTGCAAATCCAGTTCGCTCTTTTTCTTCATCTCTTGAACCTACATCATATGCTACATTGACCACTGCCATTGGACTCGATGTATCTTGATGTAAAATGACACGAAGTCCATTATTCAGGACATACTTTTCAAATGATATCATGTAATATTATTACGCTATATTTTTATAAATCGCTGCGTAAAGGTACTACTATCCCCTAGAATGAGTTTTTAATCCTCGGCAAACGTTATCTGATCCAGAATATGATACCTCATAAAGTCCATAAAATCGGCTCGATCCATAAATTCAAAACCCAAAGATTCAAGATGATCATTATGAATCTGACCATCAATCAATTCAAAACCTTTACGCTCCAGATGTTGGCATAGAGAGATAAAACCAAATTTGGAGGCATTACTAGCCTTTGCAAACATAGATTCGCCAATAAAACACTTGCCAATGGCCATTCCATACAAACCTCCTACCAATTCATCTTGATTATTCCATACTTCGACAGAATGCGCATAACCCATTTCATGAAGCTTAGTATAGGCCATTATCATTTCATTGGATAGCCAACCTCCTTCTTCCGGCTGACCCGCACGTTTGACATCGGCACAGGCTTGTATGACTTTACTAAAAGCTTGGTCTAGGGTATATCTATAAATCCCTCGATTCATGATGTTACGCATGGACTTACTTATTTTTACCCGTGAAGGTGATAACACGTATCTCTCTCGAGGGCTCCACCACATAATAGGATCGCCCTCTGCAAACCAAGGAAAAATTCCATAATGGTAAGCCAACAATAGTCTTTCAATTGAAAGGTCTCCACCTACCGCCAATACATCATGTTGATGATTAGATTCCGGATGAGGAAATACAATACTATCATTTAAAAGGACCATGCCGCGAAAATATGACTTTGATTACAATCTAGCATAAGACAAAAAAAGTAGCCATCTTTTGATATTCAAAGGATGGCTACTTTAAGGTTGGATATTGATCCAACGTTATGTCTATTTTTTTAATCTTCTACTAAAGTCTCGATGACAGCACTGATACCTCTATCAGTCAAGGCGTCTTTCATAGGCTTTAGCGTATCGAAAGAATCGGTTTTCACACAAGCCTTACCCTTAAAGTGAACAATTAAAGATAATTGCTCTGATTGCTCATATGTATGATTACACACCTCCATTAAAGATTGAATCACCCAATCGAAAGTGTTTACGTCATCATTTAATACGATAAGTTGCGAAAACGTGGTTGGGGCTTCCTTTTCCGCTACGAGTGTGTCTAATAGTTCATCTACTGAAAACTCTATCATGGTTCTGCTATTACTTCTGTCTTACAATATGTTCCTAGTTGTCAAAAAATGCTAACATGCAGCTAAGGCATCTCTTACAGCTGCAAAGTTAGGTATATCACCAGCATTTTCCAATACCTCAGCATATTTGATTGTCCCCTCCTTGTCAATTACGAAGGCAGATCGCTTTGAGACCCCTTTAAGATCCAAAACGAAGTCTTCATACAGAGATCCATATGCTCTTGAAACTTCCTTGTTGAAATCTGATAATAGTGGAAAATTATAACCTTCTAGCTCCTTGTATTTAGCTAAAGTAAAAGGACTATCTACAGATATAGCTACTACTTCAGCATCTAGATTATTATAATCAGCAATGCTATCTCTAATTTGGCAAAGCTCATTCGTACATACACCCGTAAATGCTAAAGGGAAAAATAGAATTACAACATTCTTACCTTTATAATCAGATAAACTCACTTCTTCAGTGGCGCTATTTCTCAAAGTAAACGATGGCGCTTTCTCTCCTAATTTTATTGACATTCGCGATTTTTTTATTTCGTTAAGTATTTTATCACATGATTAAATCCAATATACTAATCCTAAATAGATTCAATTGGTTCACGTTAATATTAATAGATCGTATCGAAAGTAAACATTTTAAAAATATGATAGATTAATAGTTAATATTTAACGCTCCGATGGCTATCCGATTGTTGTCAGATTGAATAATTGGTATAAATTTGCGTGCCTTTGCGTGTATTCGTTTTGGCAAATTCACTTACTAATACAAATCAATAAGAATAATGGACGCAAAGATATTTATAGCTGGATCAGGCGGAATTGGTCAAGCTGCAGGTCTTATATTATCAGAATCTAATGAAGTTAATGCAGAAATATACTTAGGAGATATTTCTCAAGGAGCGATAGACAGCGCGATTAAGTTTGTCTCTGAAGGTTGTGGTCACCTATCAAAGCTACATGGAGTACTCATGCCTATGAGTGACACCAATGAAGCCTTAGAGGAAGCGCTAGCGGCTTGTGACGTAATATTAGATTGCTTGCCAGGAAGTCAAGCGCCTCGTATGGCTAGATTAGCTATAAAGCATGGTTGTCACTATGCAAACCTAACAGAATATGTAGCTGAAACCAATGAGATCATGGAAATCGCTAAAGATGCAGAGACTGGATTCATTTTACAAACCGGCTTGGCTCCAGGATTTATTAATGTATTAGCGAATCAATTATTTCAAGACTTTCAAGCCACTCATGGTGTTGATAAGGTAGATCATATTTCTATGAAAGTAGGTGCCCTATCAGCTCATGCTCAAGCGCCACATTTCTATGCTTTTACTTGGAGTCCTATCGGTGTGGCTACTGAATATATGAAAGATGCTATAGTAGTAAAAGATTACAAAACACAATCCATACCTGCATTATCTGGTAATGAAACTATCATAATCGACAATATCACATACGAAGACAATTTCACTTCTGGAGGAGCAGCCGATCTACCTGAAGCCTTTGAAGGTAAAGTCCGAGATCTTGATTATAAGACTTTACGCTATCCTGGACATTATGGATGGGTTAAAAAAACGATAGAAGGAATCTCTGGAGATGATAAAATCAATGTTTTAGAAAAGACGATGTTAGATCAAATACCATCTGTAGAAGAAGATGTGGTAATAGTATATTCTTCAGTTAAAGGAAAAGACAGTAATGGTGTATTACGTATGATGGAAAAGTCTTACACTGTCGATCCGTCAAAAGTTGGAGATAAAATGTTAAGAGCTATACAATCTACCACAGCAGGCCCATTATGTGAAGCGGCTTATATGTTGCTCAAAGGTGGTCTTAAAGGTGTGGTATTACAAAGCCAAATTCCAGCGAAAGAATTTTTAAATGGTCCTTTCGTAAAAGGTATTTATGGTGGGTATTAGGGTTAAGAGTGAGAGAGTGAGAGAGTGAGAGAGTGAGAGAGTGAGAGAGTGAGAGAAAATTAATTTTTCAGATTCTTCCTTCAAAAATATTTACTTCTTCTTTCAAAAATATATTGGAGCTACTGACTTGAGTTGGTGGCTCTTTTTTTTGGGATATTCAGAAGTAAGAATGATTTTTCAAACCAAATTCAAAGACAGTTCTTTATTTACTTTTTTCAGATTTTTCTTTATATAAAACTGACAGTTTGATCAAAAGTGCCTTAATTTAAAATAGAATTTTGCCGCTATCAAATGTCTTTTCGGAAGTAAGGAAGAAATTGACCTCGTTTTCTGATAATACTTCTGAAAAACGAGGTAACATTCTTTTTAACTTATGATAAAATGAAATTTAAGTACGCCTTCGCTACCGCGGGTTTTCCTTTTTGCATTGCCCAAAAACGAAACCAAAAACGCTAGGCCGTAGTTATGCAGCACGCATAGCCGCTCCCTCAGCCCACTACGACGCCCTTTCCTCTGCTGCCTAATCGTGTAAACCTTTTTCAAGCAATCTTTAAAACGAAAAATTTGTACTCAATTTCCTATTTTATTTCTATTTCTGAATATCCCTTTTTGAGTTGTCTAAAAATATTCTTTAGCCATCTTCCTCAAATAGGAGCTCATTTAAAATCAACAACCTAAATCAGGATACAATCTGTTTTTACATTGCAATAAACTAAATGTACAAATCATGATTTATAAAATAGTTCTTTCCTTAATTACTTTAGCCTTTTCTCTGACTATAATTTCCGGACAAGAAATCAAAAAACAAAACAATTTATACCTATATGAAGGTAAAACCTATACTTCTAAGGAGCTAAGTCCAATCCTTTCATCAAATGAAAAATCTCTCGCTAAATACGAAGAGTATCAACAAAAAAACAATTTGCTAGAGACGGATATAATGCAGGTACATTTCTACTAGTAATTGGAAGTGGATTTGCTATTTACGAACTAAAAGATTGTCAAGGAGGGCCTTGTTTAGGGAATGCTATGATTGGAACAGGTGTAGGACTAATTGGATTCGTAATGGATCTTTTTGCTATATCCAATGACATTAAATCAGCAAAAATACTTGATCGGTCCATTGATATTTTTAATGGAGATTTAGAGTCATCTACATACTTCTATGAACCACAGCCACAATTAGCTCGTACTTCTAATGGATTTGGAATAGTATTAAACTTCTAATGAATAAATACGCAACCTGAAGGCCACGCTACTTCACTTCTGCACTACCCTTCTTTGCGTTAAATCCTATACCTAGAGAGAAAATATGTGAAACCAATACATCACTGGCATCACCTAAATTGGTTAAGGCATAATCAATATTTAATCTACCTAGTTTAAGGCCTAGTCCCACATTTGGTTGAATTTCGATATTACGCTCATCAAAGTTTTCGATATTGACTCTACGCTGAATATTACCCATTCCAAATCGGAGGAAAGCTTTATTCATATATCCCAGTTCTACTCCTAAAGTTGGGTCGAGTTCAAAATTATTACTAGACACTAGTCCAGCTTCTCTACCATTTGTAGACAAAGTAATATCGGTTTCGGCGAGTAATGAGAAGTCGTTTGTAATATTAGCGTGATAAGCAATTCCTAATACAAATCTTGGTAAAGTAATCTCATTACTACTAACAGGAATTTCATTACCTGTCTCATTGAATGTGCTTTTATCTTCCTCTGAGAGATTGAAAGACCAAGCGTTAAAGGTTGTTGTTATATCCTTAGCAGTAAGACCAATAGTCAAATTTTTATTCATCTTATACTTCAATCCAAGGTCTGCCCCAAATCCCCATGCGGAACCAAAACTACCAATGGATCTATGTATTACCTTAATATTACCTCCAAGAGATAATTTCCCAGCTTCGTCTATTCCCTTGGCATAGGATAATAAAAATGCATAATCGGCAGTTGAGAATGTTTCTATTCGATCATAATCTACACTACCATCTGGGCCGATTAGATTTAAAGTATTAGGGATATTATCTATTCCCATTCTTATCAAGGTTACTGCTGCTGCAGCATTTTTCTCTTTAAACTTTTTTCCAAGAGAGATATAATCATAACCTGCTACTCCACCAAACCAATTGGCATGCATAGCATTAATTTGCAATGAATTTTCCAATCCTACAAGACCTGCAGGATTCCAATATGCAGAGGTTAGATCTTCTCCATTAGCCACTACGCTACCAAACATTCCGTGTGCTCTTGCTCCTACACCAATATTAAGAAATTCGTTAACAAACTTCTGCGCTGAAGTGATTGTAGATAAGCACAACAAAAGTGCTAATGCTGTATATTTTATTTGAGTTGCCATCTTGCCAGTTTGCATTCCGATCTATTATGATTTAGTAAATAATCTTTTTTCAAAGCATTAAAACGTCTTAAGCTTCAATCTATTATCAAAGATAGGGGTAAATTGTCTATCTGAAGGCCATAATCATACTATTCGGTCATATTGCCACCATCTTCCTGCCTCCTAGATGCCCTTCTAAAAGGTTTAAAATAGACAATATTAGCATTAAATCGAGCTAGCTGATATATATTCATGGCTACAAAATCATACCATATGAAGTTTTCTATCTATTTGAGCATTGCATTAGTAACCTTAACCTTCTGCCTACCTTCTTGCAGAAAAGCTAAAATAGACGAATATCAATTTACTAAAACAGCGATTGAAGATAGTGTAATGGTGGTCTCAGCCCATCCTGTAGCCACGAAAATCGGAGTTGACGTTTTAAGAGATGGAGGTAATGCCATTGATGCCACCATTGCTGTACAATTTGCTTTAGCAGTATGTTACCCAGTTGCTGGCAATATTGGAGGAGGAGGATTTATGATCTATCGAGATGCAAGTGGCATATCCACTACTTTAGATTTTAGGGAAAAAGCTCCTGCAGCGGCATTTGCTGATATGTATTTGGATGAAAATGGAATGGCCGTTTCGGAGTTATCGCGAACGGCAGAATTAGCCGCTGGAGTTCCGGGTACTGTAGATGGGATGATTCAAGCTTTCGAGAAATACAGTAAACTAAAAGATTGGAGGAGATTAATACAACCCGCGATTAATATTGCCGAAAAAGGATTTTATATCACTGAAAAACAAGCCAACTCTCTGAATAAAAAAAGAGAAGATTTCGATAAATATAATAGAGCTTCGACACCGTTTAACGCTAAAGAATATCAAAAAGGAGATTTATTAATTCAAACCGATTTAGCAAAAACATTAAGCGCTATTAGAGATCAAGGAAGATCCGGATTTTATGAAGGTTGGGTGGCTGATAAAATAGTTTTGCAAATGAATGAAGGTAATGGAATCATTAGCAAACAAGATCTTAAAGACTACCAATCCAAGTGGAGAGAACCCATAGTAACGAACTATCGAGGTTATGAAATAATATCTATGCCGCCTCCTAGTAGCGGAGGTATAGCCTTGGCTCAGCTTCTTGAAATGATAGAACCCTATGATATCAAAAAAATGGGCTTGCATAGTGTAGAAAATATTCATCTTTTAGTCGAAGCTGAGCGGAGAGTATATGCTGATAGAGCCACTCATCTTGGAGATAATGATTTTTATGATGTTCCCGTTGATATGCTCATGGATGATGAATATTTAAAAAATCGAATGCTAAATTTTAATTCTCAAAAAGCAAGTCTAAGTGATAGTATCAAGGCCGGACAAGCTAAGGAAAGTCTCGAGACTACACATTTTACCATTGTTGATCTTGAAGGAAATACAGTATCATTGACTACGACTATTAATGCGGCTTATGGAGCCAAAACGGTAGTACAAGGAGCAGGTTTTATTCTCAATAATGAAATGGATGATTTTTCAGCTAAGCCAGGCACTCCGAATATGTTTGGATTAGTGGGTGCGGAAGCTAACAAAATTGAACCTGGCAAAAGAATGCTCTCTTCTATGACTCCGACTATTGTAACCAAAAACGGCAAGACTTTCCTAACCGTCGGAAGTCCAGGAGGGTCAACAATTATTACATCAGTTTTTCAAACCATCGTCAACGTAATAGATCATGGAATGACCGCTAGTGATGCTGTCGCAGCTCCAAGATTTCACCACCAATGGCTACCTGATGAAATTAAATTTGAAGAAGAAGGATTTGATCAGACTCTCATCGATTCTCTAAAAGCTATGGGTCATAAAATCAAGCAGAAAGGCAAAATCGGAAAAGTCGAATGTATCTACTACAATAAAGATGGCATGATCGAAGGAGCCGCCGATATTAGAGCAGATGATACAGCCATGGGATTTTAAGAGATACTTTTTTTCAAGTAATTGTTGATTACTCGGTGAAAATTTCTACTCGAATATTAATCGATATAGGGCTATTAAATTATTAATAGCCCCACCCTCTTTTAAAAATTACATAAATAATATCATCGACCCATTCATCATTTACCAATAAGTCTTCTTTGAATTGAGCTTCTTTTCCAATCCAAGTCGCTCTACCATTTTAATCGGACGCCTGTTTCGTGGATCCAATGGAGGCAATTATTCTATGATTATTTAATTTTTTGAATAAATAGCTTATTATCGTTTTTATTGGTCCTCAATCTTCTGCAGTAGCTTTTCTAAACTTTCGGTGCTTTCACCTTCTATTTTCGCCGCTGAAATGGCCTTTTCTGCAATTCGTTTTGCTTCTGAAAAGTTGCCAGATTTTGACATTAAGAAAGCATAGGTATCTAAATACATGTAATTGGGTTCTTCCGTAGTGACTTCCTTCATCCAACTCAAACACTGCGCTATCACCTTATTATCATCACAATTCTTATACACTTGCCAGCTGAAGTGGTTCACATAGCCATTGTCGAATTCTCCATTTGCTTTTAATTCTTTATAAATGTCAAGTACTTTATCCCATTGCCCTAATGCCTTAAAAAATTCAATTCTTGAACGAAAAATGATATTATCCATGGATTCTTCACTCAATACGTCTTTTGCGTAAGCAGCAGCTTCATCAAACTTTGCTTGACTTTTGGCTTCTATTGCTTTATCAAATTTTCCTGCAATCAATAGATAAATCATTGTACCAACACTTGACTCTCCGTAAAGCTCTTCATACTTCTTGTTATTGGTAACGGCTTTATTGATGGTCTTGTCTGAAGCAAGCTCTGTAAAATAAAACAGCGAAGAAAAATATTCTTCAGATAAAACAACTTCTTCTGATTCCCAATATTCATTTAACTCAGCTGCATCTACCTTTCTTATTTCGCGATTGATAAAGGCTATATACGGTTTTGGATAATTTGAAACGTCAGTTTGGTTAGAATAGCCTTCAATGATTTTGTTTTTAGCGGCAAACTCGAGTGCTTCCTTCGTAAATTTTAATACATCCGAACTAAGCGATTTGTAATCATCACCCCTAAAACCATAACGTATATGCAAAACGAAACCTTCGGAATTCAGCACAATAGCAGTGGGGTAATTTCTAACATGATATTTCTTGGTTAAATTGAAGGTGGAGTCTTTTTCAGCATTATACTTTAGTAGTATGAAGTCTTTGCCTAGTACATTTTGAACTGAATCTTTCTGGAAGACCCATCGATCTAACTTTTTGCATGGACCACACCAAGTGGTGTAAAAATCGATAAAGAGCAGCTTTTTGCTTTTCTTAGCAAGTTTTATGGCTAGTTCAAAATCCTGGTCTATCACTTCTAGTTCGTAGTTTGAAGTTTCTTCTGCTTTTGCCTTATTAGAACAGCAAAAAATCATAAAACTAATTAAGAGTATCTGAGTTACTTTCATCTTGATATTGTTTGATTTCAAAATTATTAAGCTCAATAATAGTCTTAAAATCAGTACGTTAGACAAAATTGGGATGGATGTGCCACTTTTGTGATGAACGGGAAAGCTAGTTAAAGTCAGTCTTCGAAAAAGACCTAGAGACAGGAATACTCGTAGTAACTCTATCCAGTTTTAATGTAAGTGATCTTGCATTGCCATCAATAGATGTTATATGTTGCATATTAATAAGGTAGGAGCGATGACAACGTTTTATTTGAGGAAGATTTTCTAATTGTATTTCGAGCTGTTTTAAAGAAAGCCTAATTAGTTTACGCACAAGCACACTTCCTTCCAAATGATATATCGTCACATAATTCCCTTCTGATTGTGCATATACAAACTCCGATAATGGCATCACAATAGGTAGTGCTTTTACACTTTTTTCTTGTATTTGTACAGTAATGTTCTCCTCTATCGCTGCGGGCGGCAACTGATTAGAAAGCAATTGTGCACTCTGGATATTACGTTTTAAAAGTATACGTTCTGTAAAAAAGATTAAACCTAAAACCGGGAAAACGCCTATCAAAATGGTAATTTTAAGAAAATTGAAAAAGGTTTGATATAAATCAATATCGCGCCACCAATTGTAATTGTGTAGTGAATTAAAAACACTTATTA
>CALBEE010000151.1 GCA_937927575.1 uncultured Saprospiraceae bacterium
AAAGGATTTTTGCCAGACCATAAGCCATGTGATTTTGTATTATACATATAAATAGTACATACATTATCTGCTTTTTTATGATAGCGTTTATACAGTTTACCGTTCTCTATGAAATCATTGGCAGAATCTTCATTTTTCCAAATCGTCATGATAGCATAAGTCGACCAATCTGGCCAAGGATTAAAGCCATCACCCTTTCCACTTCCCATTAATTTATAAAATTCTAAACCCTCTACATTACTGAAGGATCGATGTGCGAATTGCATCATACCAAATGCCCAAATCTTCGAAATAACACTGGGATATCGGAGCAATGTAATACAAGTAACTTGATTCATAACTCAAAGATGATCATTTTCAATAATAATTACATCTAGAATTTCTAATCATTCATTCTAAGTGTCCAATTGTTCGATTCGATATGCGGTTTAGAGATTTTGTGAAAATAAATTGAAGAAGTTCTATTATTTTTATGCTAACCTTCAAAAAATCATAATTATGAAATTATTTTTTACACTACTGGCTTCCCTGACAATTACATTGGCGCAAGCGCAAATTTTTGGCCGTATAGTTGATCGAGCTAAAGATAAAATCAGCAATAAAATAGAAGAAAGAGTCGTCGAACGCATTTCGGCAGAGATCGCTAGAGCGGCCATGAAACCCATAGATAATGCTATTGATGATATGCTGAAAGAGCGATATGAACAAGATAGTATCAATGGAAAAACCGATGTAGATTACGGAGAATTCCTTAATACATTTTTGAAGCCTGTAGAATTACCCGATAGTTATACTTTTGATATGGTACTACAGTGCGAAACTAAAGATTACGATGGAGATAAATCTAAGATGGAAATGCTCCTTACTAAAGATGGTTCTGCGATTGGTTTTGTTCAGTTTGAAAATGAGAATAAGACGATGATGATTTTTGATACTAAGAATGATGTCATGGCCGTATATAATGAAGAAGAAAAGAAAGTTCAGGGCATGCCTTCTGTGCTTTCTATCGCAGGAGCAATAGCAGCATCGCAGAGCGAAGAGGATGCTTATGAAGTCACTCTAGAAAAAACAGGGAAGACCCAAAAAGTAGCAGGATACGAATGCGAAGAATGGGAAATAGACGACGAAGAGACCACTACCAAAGCCTTAGTCGCAGCAGATTTTCCTATTGAATGGAAAGCATCTTTTGGCCCATTTCTAAAGCAAATATTACCTACCACCCAGCGTGATAAAATGCCAGATGGAATGACGCTTAAGTCAGAGTCTAAAACCAAAGCGAAAAATAAAAAATCTAAATTCGAAGTCAAAAAAGTAATAGACGATCCATTAACTGTAAATAATCAAGACTATACACAAGAAACATACAGTGGAAAAGAATAGTGGAGTAGTCATCACTAATCTAGCCATGGGTTGCAGTATTTTTTGTACTTATTTCAGGATAGTATTCTGATGCTATCCTCTTACTTAGGTATTAGCTTTCATTTAGTATGATTAAAGCTGCTATAATTCCCGGAATCCAGCAGAGCAAAGATAATAGTGTAACTATAAGTATAGATCCACAGCCTTTGTCTAAAACTGCTAACGGTGGAAAAATAATGGCAAGTATAGCTCGAAGTAATGACATAATGGTAGAGTGTTTGCTATGATAATGTGTCTGAGGGAATAGGAAGTTTCAGGACTTCGACGAGCGTTAATTTGTAATCGACTAAACTTAAATATTTCGTTGTATTACGTAATTATAAATCAAGATCATTCGTTTTAGGAGAACAAGGGGCTTCTTGCTACTTTTACTTCTGATGAGATATCTATTCATTCTTTTTATTCTGACTTTATTCTGCCCGTTGATGGGTTTCGCACAGTTGCATATTCACAATGTTCCTGAAGCAATAGTTACTGTAGAGTCTACTGCAGATGGCGCTATCATCGCGCTTTCAGCAAATGGTAAATTGTATCATTACAATGGCGTAGAGTACACTTTACTCCAAGAAGGCATGCAAGGAGCGACACAATTGATGGTACTAGATCAAGTTTATTTGGTTATTTCTTCATCAGGAATTTGGAAGTGGAGTGATGGCGAAATGCAGCACCAACTATTATCAGAAAGTTGTTATTCATATATCAAAATAGAAGATGAAGAGTATGTCCTTACTCCTACTGGTATATTTATTTTTAGTGAAGGTAGATACCAATTAGTGAATGATTGGACTATTCCGATTGATGATAATGCCAAATTTCATGAATTTGATAATCAATATTATTTGACCAATGCCAATACGATCTATCAGTACAAATCTGGAACTTGGCGAGCTTTGGTCAGAGATACTATCGTATTTAATGACTTGGCGTTATATAAAGATAAATTGTACGCCGCTACATCCTCTGGCTTGAGAGTGATTAATGAAAGAAAAGCGGAGGTAGTAATGATAGACGGACTTGATGGATTCTTGAATGTCAATTTACTTTTCAATTTGGATGATAATTTATTTATTCAAGGAGGTGGAGCACTTTATAAATGGTCTTTGGGTGATTATTCGGCGCATAGGATAGATGGAAAGTCCAGCCCTTCAAAAGTGATTTTGGATGCTTGGAATGATATCTGGTATGCCGAACAAGGAAATATAATGCAACATAAAATAGGAGATAAAGAGATTCAGCCTATTATATCTAAAATTGAAATTTCTGTAAACGGAGTAGTTCAAAATGATGATGATATTATTGTACAAGAAGAGGGTAGTGATATCAAAATATATTATCAGGCCCACCATTTACGTAATCCTCAAAATATAAAATATCAATCTAGACTATCTCCTATCGATGATACATTCCGAGAGCTAACTACGGATAGAAGTGTGGTTTATTCAGATGTTCCAGCCGGAGATTTTAAGTATCGGCTTAGAGCTACAATTGATGGTCTTAATTATACTTATAATGATACCATCGAATTTAAAGTCAAAGCTGAAAATAAATTATCTAGTTGGTGGTGGGTATTAGGAGGCATTAGTATAGGAATGTTAATTCTAGCATTATTAGCTAATTATCGATTACAGCAATATAAGGAGAGGTCCACATTATTGACAGCCAAGTTAAGAACAGCAAACGAATTGCTGGCAGCTCAACAAAAGACAATGCAATTGCAAATGAATCCTCATTTCTTATTTAATGCGCTCAATTCAATTCAAGGATTGGTTGCGCTAAAGAGAAATGATGAAGCTAAAATCTATCTTCGAAGATTTAGTCGCATGATGAGATCGATTTTAGATTTTAGTACAGTAGATAAGATCGATCTTAAGACTGAAATGGACCACCTGAATGATTATCTTAGTATTGAGCAAATGACAAGATCAAACTCATTTAACTATACCATAGATGTGGACGAATCCTTATTAGATGAGGATATCCAATTGCCTCCTATGATTTTACAACCATTCATAGAAAATGCAATTATTCATGGAGTATCTTCTATCCAAAATGGTGAAATAACTATAAGGATTAAAGATATGAATACCATACTGCACTGTACTATCACCGATAATGGTATAGGTCGGAAAGCAGCAATGAATAAGAAGAAGTCAAACCATAAATCTGTAGCCATTTCTTTGGCTCAAAATCGTCTTAGTCAGATATCTAAATCTGAAAATCAAGGATCTATCCTATATACGGATTTACCTCAAGGCACCCAAGTCGAAATATTAATACCCATCGTTTAGAGCTTATTTCTTCTACGATGGCCTAAATATCCGAGGTTTTTAAAGAAAAAATATACACGTAACTATCTGTATTTCAATGTAATAATTGACCTTTCGCTACAGCGTAAACTAATCCATTAGTAAATAAACTATCTTATTAGTTGTAAAACTAATAGATTAGTTATAGGTTTGTGTTATCAAATAGTATAGCTCATGCAAAAGTTAGCCAAAAGAGAAGAACAAATAATGCAAGTACTTTGGAATCGAGGTCCTTCATTTGTGAAAGAGATAGTTGAAGATTTTCCAGACCCAGCTCCTCATTATAATACTGTATCCACTATGGTAAGAATATTGGAGAAAAAAGGATTTATAGGTCATAAGGCCTACGGTAAGTCGCACCAATACTTTCCGGCCATAAGCAAAGAAGAATATCAAGAAAAAGCTGTGGGTGATGTTTTAGGCAGTTTTTTCAATAATTCACCTTCAGAAATGATTACCTATTTTGCCAAAAGTGAGAAGATAAATGAAGAGGAACTAAAGTCAATACTGGATCTCATCAAAAACAAATCAAAATGATACCTTACTTATTACATGCGGCGTTATTGCTTTCTGTTTTTTGGTTGTTTTATTGGCTTTTGATTCGGAAAGAGACATACTATAAATTGAATAGATATTTTCTATTGTCTGTGATCGCTTTATCATTATTGCTACCATTAATTACAATACCAGCTTCATTATCTTTGAGGCCTCAAACCACATTAGTCAAAACAGACGCTAAATCTCTAGAGTTGGAAAATTTGGAACCACTTGTTTTGACAAGTACAAAGCCAATACCGAGCGCTGATAGAAATTTAGAAAATGCTAAGCCAGCAAATGAAGAGTTAAGCTTTTTTAATACTTGGAATTTAGAAAAGGGATTGTGGGTTTCTTATTGCGTTGGAGTTTCTATTTTTCTAATTACATTTTTGATACAATTTATACTCTTACTATATCGTAAAAGCAAATTAGAGTATGTACAAGATGATCAATTCCGTATATACGAACTCACTGATGATCAAGCACCGTTTTCTTTTATGAAATGGATATTCATAAATCCAGCAAAGTATGATTATGATACTTATGAACAAATTCTAGAACACGAAAAAGTACATGTTTCGCAATATCATTTTTTAGATAAATTTCTTGCAGAATTTTTAGTGATTATTTTTTGGTTTAATCCTTTTGCATGGCTATACCGAAAATCTATTACTAACAATATTGAATTCTTAACTGATTATGAGATGTTAGGAAAAGGTGTAGAGAAAGAGACTTACCAATACAGTCTATTGAAAGTTTCTGTCCCTCAGTATGCTTTAAATCTCACGACCAGTTATAATGAATCATTTTTAAAAGAAAGAATTATTATGATGAATACAAAACAATCAAGTGCCAAGTCAAGCTGGAAATATTTATTGACTCTACCATTAGCATTTTTATGTATGGCTAGTTTGAATGCTGTGAATTATTCTCCTACTGTATCTAATATTACTGACGAGTATGAAAATATTATTATCGTCCAAAATGAAATTGAAGCTGTTGAAAATCAAGGCGTAAATGTTTCTGAGGATGAAAGCATTGATGAAAATATTCAGGTTTTGAGTAATCAAAGCTCAGAAGAAGAATTGCGCCAGCAATATATTAATAGAGTAGCTATTGAGGAGATTGATATGGAGAACAATTCAGAAGAATCCATCACAATAGATGAATCTGAATTATCAATAGAGGTAGAAAATGAAATTGGATTTACCAATCTTGAAGAAGGCAAGCCTGGTTTTTGGAAAGGGAGTTTGGAAGGTGATGAAGTCTGCTTGGCATTCAATTTTATAGCATCAGGAAATTATCATCAGAATCAATGTTTCTATAGGTCAGAATTCACTAATATATCCGAGAATAGTGAAGGAGAATTTGTATTGACAAGAGACGCTGGCAAACTAATATTGAGAGGTGAATTTGAAGACGGATTAGGTGAGGGAAGATTTGATTTTGAAAGCAATCCAGCTTACGTTTCTTTCTTAGATTCGAAAGGGTACAAAGGCGCGGATGATAGTGATGTCCTTCAAATGTTTATGTCAGATATAAGCAAAGACTTTATTGAAAATGCTAATAATGACTTGGGAGACTTATCGTTAAATAAACTGATAGAATTAGCGATACACACCGATGGTGAATCTGACATAGAAGAGCTGATGAAAATATGTAAGAAAATTGGACATAATAACCCAAAGGCAAAAGATCTGATAAGCATGGCCATTCATGGAGTTACATTGGATTTTGTAGATGGTCTCATGGCAGTCACTAGTGAAGATTTAACATTGAGTAGAGTAGTAGAAGCTAAAATCCATGATGTGGATCCTGTCTTTGTAGCGAGTTTGAGAGATAATGGATATCCGAATATTTCATTGAAGCGTGTAATTGAAATGTCTATTCATGGAGTCGATCAAGATGATATAGAAGCATTATCAGACGCTGGTTACGAAGATGTAGATCCTAAGTATTTAACCGAATTTGCAATTCATGGTGTTTCTCCTAGATTTATTCGCAAACTATCACAATTGGGATACGGTAATTTTAAGCCGCGTCAGTTGGTAGAATTTGCGATTCATGGAGTAACGCCTAGATATATTAAAGACTTAGAAGAAGCTGGGTATAATGATTTGTCAGCAAGGAATTTGGTAGAAGCAAAAATACATAGTGTAGATGCTGAAGATGCTGCAAAATATAAGGAAATGGGATTAGACATTTCTGTAAATAAACTCATTGAATTTAAAATTCATGGAGTTTATCCATCGTATGTTGCCGAACTGCAGGGACTAGGATATAATGAATTATCACCTAGTAAAATAGTAGAAGGAAAAATTCATGGAGTATCTCCTGATCGGATTAAGGAGTATCAGGAGCTAGGTGTATCTGGACTTGCTTGGAATAAAGTATTGGAGGCCAAGATACATGGTGTTACTCCGAAGTTTATTCATAAAGCTAGAGATGCAGGATATAGTCCTAAAGACTTATCAGAGTATACTCAGTTGAAAATAATGGGTATCAAATAAATCGAAAAAAATATTAATAATGCTATTAAGATCAGAGTTTCTAAACGTAGAGACTCTGATCTTTTTTTTTATGCTAGTAGATCAATTTTTACGCCTTCATCAGAAATATGAATCGTTTTATAATCATCTGTTTTACTGAAGATATCTTCACTTCCATTTTCTAATCTTAGTACTCCTCTTGGACATACTGCTGAGCAAATTCCACAACCCACACAACTTGCTCTCACAATGTTTTGTCCTTTTTGTGCATATGATCTAACATCAATCCCCATTTCACAATAAGTCGAGCAGTTTCCGCAGGAGATACATTGGCCTCCGTTTGTGGTAATTCTAAATTTAGAAAATAGCTTTTGTTGAAGCCCTAATATGGCAGCCATAGGACATCCAAATCTACACCATACACGACTTCCCATAAGAGGATAAAAACCTACCCCTATGACTCCTGAAAATAAGGCACCTATATAAAATCCATATACACCCTTGAATGTTTCTCCTCCTAAGAAATAAGCGTTTCCACTTCCAAAAGCCCAATTAATACCCAGCAAAACAGCTATCAAAATCGCAGACCCTGATGCTAAATATATTTTGTTTTGATTGCCATCTTTGTTTTTCTTTTGCAAAAAAGCATAGGCTGCAGCAAGTATTAAAAGCAGGATAATCATAATTATAGTGAACCCATTTCTAGTAAGAGAATATTGAGCACCGTCACCTAAGTAAGAGTAGATTACAGCAATAGTCATTACAAAAGAAAACAGCAATACAGCATGTATCATCCATCTTTCTATTTTCCAAGCAGTCATCGACTTGTCCGATAAGTGTCTCCAAGGATCTCCAGCAGTTTCGGCTAATCCTCCACATCCACATACCCAAGAGCAATACCATCTTTTACCATATTTATAAGTCAAAAATGGTGAGACCACAAATACTAATAGTAGGCTCCAAATAAAGAAAAACCACCCAATGGTACCGGCAGAAAGCATATTGTCAATGTGCCATTTTTGGGCAAAATCATAATCTAATGGCCATTGATTTTTAAGATCCATATCAAACCATTTACCGTCAAATCCACCATTTAATCCTGAAAGAATTTCTGGAATTAAATACGCTAGAAACAATTGGAAAAACATAACAGACAACGTCCTGATAATCTGATATTTATTATGTCTGTATTTGTAGATGAATTTGATTCCAAAAAAGAAAATCGCAAAAGTATACATGGTTCCATACATAAACCATTGGCTTGCCGGCTTCCCATGAAATATTTCTGACAGCGGATCAAAAAGCGAAATGATTCCACCATTAGCTCCACCATCTTTTCCCATTCCTAAGATTTCAGGATGCCAATAGAGTAGTACATAAAATCCAGTAATTACAATTCCCAAAATCCAACCTATTACTCCTCTACTTGCCAAAGAACTAAACCAGACACCATCGTTTTTAATACCAGCTTGTTTGGAGCCATAGTATTGTATGGTATACCATAATATTCCTAATCCCATCAAGCTAAATGAGACTGTAAAGGTAGTGCCGGTACTAAAGAAACTATATCCTCCAGCATGTAGGCCAGCAATTGTCAAACCCAATAATCCCACTAGAATGGCCAGCCTTTCGGTGAGTCCAAGATTGTGAGGGTTTGGATTGGCAATTGATAAACTTTTATCTATATAATTCGACATCTTCTTTTTCTTTTATCCTTTTAAAAATGCAGTAACTCTATCCATCAATCTCTTCGATTTTACTTGATATTGTATACCTGATTGCTGTGCAAAACTTTTTCTGATCATTTCTTCGTAAGTGTCATAGAACTCTGGATCGAAATTCGCCAAGTTTAAGTTTTCTAATACCACTTTTAATGAAGTACCATCTTTAATCCATTTTTCACACACTTCGTGGCGAAATCTAATACCCATAAGATTAAAGCCTGCTACCTTTTTACTGTCAGAATGATAATTTATTCTAATCGCTTTTTCTCCATCAGGATGTTCCCAATAGATGGTCGTTAAATGTTCAGGCAGCTTACCAGGTACCTCACCATATACTTGGTATTCTATATCTAAGAACTTGGCAGAATTAAACCAGACACCTGGATCATACTCTATGGGTTTTTCGCAGATGTTATATGCAGCAGTTTCACCCATCATTCTTCCAGCATACCATATGGCTTCTATATTTCTTCTTCCCGGCTTGGGTGTAGCTAATTGTGCACAATCACCTACAGCATAGACATCTTTTATATTGGTCTCTAAGTGATTATCAACGACAATTCCACGTTCGACATTTAGTTCTGTTTCTTTGAGCCATCGCACATTGGGATGTACTCCTGCTGTAAGTCCTACATACCCGCATTCCATTCGCTCTCCTGAGTTTTTCATCTTCACAGCGCAAGCGTTACCTTGGCCGTCATCTTCAATACTTTCAAGTTCTTCTGCAAGTCTTAGGTCTATGTGATGGCTTTTAATATGTCTGCTGATCATGGCAGACTCTTCTTCAGGTAGTACATTATTCCAGTAGCTACTTTCTCGAACTAACATGGTTACAGGTATGTCTCTTGATCTAAACATCTCCGCCATTTCTATTCCGATCAATCCACCTCCTACTATTACCGCACGTTGGAGTCCTGGAGTATGTTTTTCCATGTTTTCTACATCATCATAGGAGTATAGGCCAGCTACTTTGTTTAGATCTTGTCCTGGCCATCCAAATTTATTAGTTGCAGATCCTAATGCTAATACCAGTTTGTCATATTTAATTGCCGGACCACTTTTCATGGTGAGGCTTTTTCCTTTAAAATCTATATCATCTACGTGGTTATAGACGAGGTCGATTCTATTCTTTTCCCAGAAATAATCTTCATAAGGCTTAGTTTCTTTAAATCTCATATGACCCATGTAGATATACATTAGGGCCGTCCGAGAAAAAAAATGTTCAGTTTCAGAGGATATGACTGTGATTTTATGGTTGCTGAGTTTTCTTACCCATCTTGCAGTAGTAATACCGCTGATACCATTTCCTATAATAGCTATATGCATTGTGTTGACTTTCGATTTGACTAGGGTGGTAAATACTTACAGTACTTGATAATTTAGGTTTGAGTTGCCTTAGATCATATTCTCCCATTAAGTCTTTGCTCACGGTATTAGGCTAAATCTAAGGTTACAATACCATCCCTAAAACTACAAAAAGTAAAGTATTCCTTTTTTGAAAGTTAGGTTAATCGACCTAGAAGTCCTCGAACTAACGTTAACTATTAATATTTACGTCTAAATGTCTTACGGGCTTACATTTATATTCTTTTTATTTTTAGGCGTATGGGAGAAGACAATTTTTATTAAATTCGACCAATTATTTAACCGTATTATCAATATCAATAACTAATTATGAAAAAAACTTTACTTAGTGTGCTAAGTGTATTCTTAGTATCTATGAGTCTCTCGGCTCAATATTATAGTCAAGATTTCGAGTCCGGCGTCCCTGCAGGATGGACGGCTGAGAATCAGTGGATGCATGGAAATGCAGCTGCACAATCAAGTGCTTACTTCAACACAGAGGCAAATACGACTAATTTTATGTGTGTCAATGATGATGGACTGGGTAATGGAGTAGATGGTTCAGGTAGATTAATCACTGCACCAATTGATATTCCAGAAACTAATAACAGAATTGCTCTGAAGCACAATGCACTCTTTTTAAATGGTGATTACCAAGGCGCGGATGAAACTGCAAAAGTATTCGTTTCTGCAGATGGTGGATCTTCTTGGAATGAACTCCAAGATTTAGGTTCTACAATTTGGACTGACACGTATTCTGAATTAACGGATTATACCGGACAAACTATTCAATTGGCGTTTGAGTATATCGATGGTAACCAATGGAACTTTGGGTATTGTATTGATGATATCGAAATAGTCGATGCACCAGATCCAGATGTAAGTTTAAACTACATTGATTTTTATTGTGAAGCAGGTGCTGTAGGGACGACAACTACTTTTTATGGAAGCGTAACTAACAATAGTTTAGATCCTCTAACTTCATTCGATGTTACTTTAAGTGATGGGACGAATGCAACCGTGAGCGGTTTAAACATCGGTGCATTCTCAAGCGGTCAGTTCACCGTAGATTCAGAAATGGTAATTGCAGAAGGTGCTAACAGCGTAGAAGTTACAGTATCATCACCAAATGGCGATGCGGATATGACTAATAATACTGCAACTGATGTAGTAGTTGGAGTTGTCCCAATGGACGGTGCAGGTGTATTAGTAGAAGAAGGAACTGGAACTTGGTGTCCTTGGTGTCCTAGAGGAACTTATTACATAGAAAGATATGCTGATTGTTTCAAAGATAATTTTGTTGGAGTAGCAGTTCATAATGGTGCAAATGATCCTATGGTTATTAGTGCTTATGACGCGGCGGTTGGCGCATTCCCAGGATTCACTGGATATCCAGGTGTGATTTTCAATAAAACTAACGTTCTTGATCCATCAGAAATAGGAAATCCATCTATAGAAGCGATGACTTCAGAGCCAATGGCATTAGTAACAGTTGGAGCTGAGTTCGATGAAGCTACACGTATGCTTACGGTATCTGTAGAAGGTTCAGAATTCGCATCTGATATGTCAGGAGTGAAGTTCTTCGCAGCTTTGACGGAGGACGGAGTACAAGAAGGTGGTCAATCTTCTAGCGGTACACTTTGGACACAAGCTAATAATTATGCAGGTGGTGGAGTAGGACCAATGGGAGGATTTGAATTCTTACCAGGAGCGGCACCAGTGGAGGCTTACAATCATACGGCAAGAGCGATGATGGGTACATTCTATGGTACAAACGCTACAGATATGACAGCTGGCGGTGGAGGAGGATATATCTTCTCTTCAACGCAGATTCCAGAAAATTTCGATGTAGAAAACATGCATATTGTTGGAGCTTTAGTTAATGCTAATAATAACGTAATTAATGTTGTACAGTCTAACGTAGCAGATGCAGTAGAAAGAGGATTATTTGTAAGTAGTAATAAAGACTTATATGACAATACTCTAGCTCAAGTATTCCCTAACCCAGTTAGAGATATAGCACACATTCAAATCGATGTGGATGCCACGGCAGAAGTAACTTTAGATGTTTTTGACATGTTGGGTCGTAAAATAGAAAGAGTACAATTAGGTACTGCGGTAGGTAACTCTACTTTTGATTACAATACATCAAACCTTTCAAATGGTATATATAACCTACACTTAACAGTAGGAGATAAATTTGTATCTAAGAAAATTACAGTTGCTAAATAAGATTTAATTTAGTTAACTAATTGATATATAGGGCCTTTCCACTTGTGGAAAGGCCTTTTTATGTCCCCTACACAAGCTTTCATTATCTTGGATTATTGTCGCCTCTGTATTATTATGAATACATTAACAGGAAAATAGCCGATATCTAACGTCTCTTTTTTATATTTGTGTATATTCCTGTTAAAGACGATATTATGAAGAGAAATCTACTTTTTTTATTTTTAGTCATGTTTGGTTTTGGGCTTAATGCTCAACTAACTGTCCCAGAGGGCGCAGAAGCCACTTCTAGTACAGACGATACTAGCTTCGATTTTAATCATCATTTTCTACTTCAGAATGAAACCAGCGATCAAATTAATGTCTACTGGGAGATTCTATTAGATGATAACTTCCCAGAAGAATGGGAAACATATCTATGTGACAAGAACTTGTGTTATACCAAGTTTGTAAGAAATTGTCCTGAGAATATGATTAATGAATTTATGCCAGGAGATGAATCTGAGTGGATGTTTCACATATTGCCGAAAGGAGTAGTGGGAGAAGGAACAGCTTGTATAAGAATATATTACCCTGATATGGATTCTGCTTTTGTCGATCATTGTGTCGATTTATCTCTAACAGCAAATGATGTTACAGATATAGATATTTCGCAGGTCTCTCTTTATCCTAATCCGACTAATGATATCTTTCAAGTGAAGTCTGATGATTACGTAAAAGTAATAGGAGTTTATAATGTTGTAGGGAAACAGGTTGCAGAAATGAATCATGTAGCAGGCCAATCGCACAATATTGAACAGCTTAAAAAAGGAATGTATTTGGTTCGGTTAATGGATGAAACCGGTCAGATTATCAAAACAATGAAATTGAGTAAGAGATAATTTATCTTTTGCTTCTTAGATACAAAAAACGCCTATGTAATTCATTTACATAGGCGTTTTTTCTGTAATGATGCTTTTACTTATACTGCAGGATACGCTACATAGTTTCTTGGTGTTTCCCAAAGCTTGATGCCGAGATCGTATTCAGGTTCTATACACTCACGAAGGATCTTATATATTTCGTAGCAAATATGCTCTGCAGAAGGTATGGTTTCCTTAAATTCAGGAACGTCTAGATTGAGATTTTTATGATCATATCTATCTTCTACCTTATTTTTAATGATTTGAGCTAACACTCCAAGATCATATAAGTAACCCGTCTCTGGATCCACTTCACCACTGAGTCTTACTTCTAATTCATAGTTATGTCCATGGTAATTGGGGTTGTTACATTTACCAAAAACGGATTGATTTTTTTCGTCACTCCATTTCGGATTATGTAATCTATGCGCTGCATTAAAGTGTGCCTTTCTGTATACAGATATCCTCATCTTCAGTTTCTTTTATGCCTACTTAACATATCAGGTGTAATTTTAGTTTTAGAGATGTACATTTGACATTTAATATTCATCCTATGCAATTTCAACTAATTCCTGGTCAAGCTAAAGAAAAAAGGCAACTTATATCTCAAGTTGACCAAGATAGAATTCCCCATGCGCAAATATTGCTAGGTAGACCTGGATCACCTAAGTTGGCACTCGCCTTGGCATATGCTTGTTACATACTTTGTGAAGATAAGAAAGGTGGAGATGCATGCGGAACTTGTAAGTCGTGCTTAAAATCTATGCAGTATAAGCATCCTGACCTACACTTTGCTTTTCCAGTGATAAGTAAAGAAGGAAAAAAGAGAGAAGAAACGACGAGTCAAGACTTTTTAGAGCAATGGAGATCAGCAATTGCATCTAATCCATATATGGATATTCAGTCTTGGTCTCAATATATTGGAGCAGAAAAATCTCAGCCAAATATTAATACCAGAGAATGTAATGATATGATCAAGCAATTGGGGATGAGATCTTTTGAATCTCCCTACAAGCTACAGATCATTTGGTTGCCAGAGTATTTAGGTAAGGAAGGTAATAGGTTGCTTAAGATGATCGAGGAGCCTACTGACAATACTTTTATTATTTTGATCGCTGAAAATCAAGAAAGAATATTAAATACGGTTTTATCCAGGTGTCAATTGACTAAGGTGAGCCCTGTAGCTGATGATGATGCGAAGCATTATATTTCCGAAAGGCATCCTAGTATTGACGAGAGTCTTATCGCTCAAGCAGTGCAAATGTCTGATGGTGATCTAAATAAAGCCCTAAATATATCAATGGGGTCATCTATCGATTATTCTAATTTACTTCTTTCTTGGATGAGGCTTAGCTATAAAAGAGATTTTTCGGAGTTAAACGATTGGATTACTATGCTTAATTCAAAAGGAAGAGAGGATATTAAGCACTTTTTGGAGTACACAATGAGTTTTATGAGGGAGTATTCATATTACTTACAAACTAAAGATGAATCTAGATTAAGTAGTGAGCAAGTGACTACAGCGCAGAATATGACAAAAATTATGGATATGCTTAAAGTGGAGTCAGTCGCTATATTATTACAAGAGTCCTATAGAGATATATTACGAAATATCAATCCTAGGATTTGCTTAATGGCAAAATCGATAGAACTTGGCGATATACTACGTTCCAAAGAACAAGTAAAATCTTTATATAATATTTAGGCTCAATTGATTGATAACTAGTCCTTTGTGCGTAAATTGAAGTCGGATAAAGATGATGCAAAAATTATTAGACATAGATATAGTAACATATTAGCATAATATCAGATATATGATATGTAACTTTGGTACTATAGTTTGAATTAAATTAATACGTCAGTGTTAGAGAATAGAGGATTTGTGAGACGTTCAATATAAATAGGGTCATGTAATTACCTAGTTCATTTAGGGTATTTCTGACTCATAATAAATATAAATAGGCACATTATGGGCTGTACTAATTGTAGCTATGATAGCAATGGTACTCCTAAAGGTTGTGGTGACAAAGGTCATTGTAGCTCTGGGAGTTGTAATAAAAGAAATACCTACGATTGGATCAACACTTTAGAGTTAGATGATCCAATGGAATTTAATATGGTTGAAGTATCTTTCAAAAAGGGCTCACGTAAAGATTTTTATATAAAAAAGGATCATTTGCAATGCCAAACTGGAGATATGGTCCTTGTAGAAAGTACTAGCGGATACGATTTGGGAAGAGTATCTCTTTCTGGTGAGCTTGTTCGCCTTCAGATGAAAAAGAAGAGAGTTCCTCAAGATAGGATCACTTTGAGTGTCATCAGAAAGGCTAATGAAAGAGATTTAGAAAAATTAGAAGAAGCCAGATCATTAGAGAAAGATGCCATGGTACGAGCTAGGGCAATATCTCGTAGTCTAGGATTAGACATGAAAGTGGGAGACGTAGAATATCAGGGAGATAAAAAGAAAGCTACATTTTTCTACACTGCAGATGGTAGAGTAGATTTCAGAGAATTGGTGAGAAGTTACGCCAAAGAGTTTAAAGTTAAAATTGAAATGCGTCAGATAGGTGCAAGACAAGAATCTGCGCGTATTGGAGGTATCGGAGCTTGTGGACGAGAGCTTTGTTGTAGCACATGGTTAAGTGATTTCAAATCAGTAAGTACCACGGCTGCTCGTTATCAAAATATATCTATAAATCAGACTAAACTTTCTGGGCAATGTGGACGTTTAAAATGCTGCCTAAATTATGAATTGGATTCCTATATGGATGCGCTTGAAGACTTCCCAAGAAAAGCCGATCGCATCAAAACTAAAAAAGGAAACGCATCTCTAATCAAGACGAATATTTTTAAAGGATTACTATATTATAGCTATGATGATCCTATGTTACGCGGTCCTATGGCTGCTTTGACAAAGCAAAGAGTTAAAGATATTCAAGCGATGAATAAAGCTGGAGAATATCCAGAGGATCTTTTAGATGTAGAGGCAATCATAGAACGCGAAAATGCGAAATCTGCATCAGTTGAATTTGCAGATGTAACTGGCGAAATTGAACTACCTGAAACTAAGAGAAGAAGAAAAGGGAAGAGTAAGAATAAAAGAAGAGGAAAATCAGAAGGAAAAAGACCGCAAGGGAAGAGAGAGCAAAGCGGAAATTCTAAGCCCAAAAAAGATAAGGGACCCGCTTCTAAGTCTAAAAACTCTAATAATTCCGCTTCAAAAGAGAAAGGATCAAACCAAGGCCCTAAAGGTGAAGCTAAAGCCAACTCTAAAGGAAATAATAAAAGAAATAATAGAAATAGAAAGAATAGACCTAAAAAGAAGAATGAAGGTGATGGGAACAACTCAGCACCTAAGTCTTAATGTAGGGTAGGAAAAAGCTCAGAGTAGTTTGCAATTCTTTTTGAGAATATTGATACAATAATAAAATTTACAATAAAATGTACGACGTAACAGTCATTGGAAGTGGTCCAGGCGGATATGTTGCAGCCATTAGGTGTGCACAATTAGGAATGAAAACAGCTATTATTGAAAAATATAATACCCTAGGTGGTACATGCCTTAATGTTGGATGTATTCCTTCAAAAGCTTTGCTCGATAGTTCGGAACATTATCATAATGCAGCGCATAAATTTGAAACTCATGGTATTAAATTGTCTAACCTTAAGGTAGATATGCCTCAAATGATTCAACGTAAAGATGATGTGGTGGATCAAACATGCAAAGGGGTAGAATTCTTAATGAAAAAGAATAAGATTGATGTCCATCATGGTCATGGATCTTTTGTGAGTGCCACTAAAATAAAAGTTTCTAAAGAAGACGGTACTTCTTCAGAAATAGAAACGAAAAAAGTAATTATAGCTACAGGCTCTAAGCCAATTACTCCTCCAGCATTTGCATATGATAAGAATAGAGTGATTACTTCTACAGAGGCCTTAAATATTAAAAAGGTACCTAAGAGAATGATCGTAATAGGTGCTGGAGTGATTGGACTTGAATTAGGTTCAGTTTATGCGAGACTAGGAACTGAGGTAGAAGTGGTAGAGTATCAGGATAGAATATTGGCAGGCATGGATAAGGACTGTGCTAAAGAACTACAAAGATCACTCAAAAAACTCGGAGTGAAGTTTCATTTAAAACACATGGTAACGGCTGTAAAAGCGACCAAAACAAGTGTGACAGTAGAATTTCAAAAAAGAGATACTGATACCACTCTAAAGGCAAAAGCAGATTATTGTTTAGTAGCGATAGGAAGGAGAGCATACACTGATAATTTAGGCCTTGAAAATATCGGTGTAGTATCCGACGATAGAGGACGAATCGAAGTGGATAATCATTTACAAACTAATGTTCCTAATATTTTTGCAATAGGAGATGTTGTAAAAGGAGCTATGTTAGCGCATAAAGCAGAAGAGGAAGGTGTCTTTGTGGCCGAGTATATGGCAGGAGAAAAACCGCACATAGATTATAATTTAATTCCTGGTGTAGTGTACACTTGGCCAGAAGTTTCAGCAGTAGGACGTACGGAAGAACAGCTAAAGGAAGCAGGAATAGAATATAAAGTAGGAAAGTTTCCATTCAAGGCTTTAGGAAGAGCAAGAGCAAGCATGGATACAGAAGGTATTGTGAAAGTCTTGGCAGATAAACATACCGACGAATTACTTGGAGTTCATATGACTGGCCCTCGTACTGCAGACGTAATTATGGAAGCTGTAGCATTGATGGAATTTAGAGCTTCAGCAGAAGATATGGCTCGTATATGTCACCCACATCCTACGTATACAGAAGCGGTGAAAGAAGCAGCATTAGCTGCTACTGGCGATCGAGCATTGCATATATAATTTATGTTCTTTTACCAAGATATAATCAAAGGCCTTAGGAATTTCCTAAGGCCTTTTTCAATTTGATCCTTCTCATCAATTTAAAATTTATTCTAGTTTATCAAAAGCCATAGGTGGCCGTTAGACTTGTGGATGATGTACTAAACCCAGCACTTATATTATGAGTTTGAATATCATTTCCAAAATTGGTAGAGTAGGTAAGTGAAGGAATGATTTCTGCACCTAGAGTTATGTTATTATTTAATTTATAGTTCCATCCTAGCACTGCTCCTATACCAGCTCGATAAGTGCCGCTAGTATTATCACTTACTCTATTGAGGCTAAGACCCAGCAATCCTTCAAATCCATAAATGAAATTAAATCGATTTGTCAATGCTTTTCTCTTCTCCAATCCTGCGGCAATATTTCCTGCAATATTAAATCTAGTGTCTTGCGATTCTCTTCCTGAAATATTTATTCCCACACTGGCTAACCTTAGTCTTCTATAAGTAGTCTCGGATATTTTCTTTTTGAAGAGTAGGTCAAAGTTGTCTAAATTGTTGAATCTTATCCCAACTTCTCTATTAGGTGAATCTTGACTCCAAGATATTGTAAAGGTGAATAGAATAATGAAAAAAGTATTAACGAATGTTTTCATAGTTATTGGTTTTATGATTAATAATTGCACTCTTTGATTATATCCTAATAACTATAAACTATCATGCATTGCTGCTCTGGTGGTTGTTAACATTAAACTAATTGTATTAATATAATACTAAAGCACATAATTTCAGAGAGAAGGCTCAAAGTCAAAATAAGGCGCTGTTTCTTCCAACCAATAGTCTTTTATGATTCTAATTTTTTTGATGTCATTTATATCTCTATAGTCTCCATGTTGTATTCTGTAATTGATGAAGATGTGCGCTGTAGAATAATCAAAGTAAGGGTGTTTCACTAATTCTTCAAGTGTTACGGTATTAATTTTAATTTTTCGTAAAGGACCTTCGAAACTTAAGCGATCTAATATATTGCTTAATAAAGTTGGTTTGACACCATACACCTCAAGCAACTGATTTTTATTATGAAAGCCTCCGAGTTGTTCTTTGTATTTAATGATTCGCGATGAAAGTACAGGCCCAATTCCTTTTAATGTACGCAGCTCGATACTGTCAGTCTCATTTATAGAAATTATAAATTCGTTGTTTATGCCGCTCCGCATTTTATTTCTTCGAGATGCGAATTCTTTCTTATAAAATAATTCATCTTTTTTAGCGAAGTATTGAATGCTATCTAAATTTAATTTTTCTTTTTCCAATATGTCATAAATGTTGCTTTCTGGATTCATTGATTTTTTTAGACTATTTCGAGTAAGTGATTCTTTATATTTTGATTTTTCTTTTTTATACTTTTTTTCTTTTGGAAGTATTGCATAAGGCTTTAGTTGGTTGTACATCCTATCATTCATGGAGTAAAGTTTTTTGAGGTCTTCAACTCTATAAAATTTTCCGCCTTTAGTAATATATTTCATCCAAGACTTAGCATCTTTCTCTTGTATTCCCATTGACGTGAGTTCCTCAATAGAAGTCTTGTTTGGATTAAAGTATTTCGGAGTAAGTTTGGGCTTGCTTTTCTCTCGTACTCTTTTGGTTTGGATTGAGTCTGTTTCGTCCTTAAGTTGTTTGAGGATAAATACATGTTCTTCATTATTATATCCTGCTTTAACATGATTCAATTTGCTGATTTTTCCGTGTGTTATAATTCCTACAATAGTCAATATAATTATGCTTGCCGCCCATCTTTGATTTTTGTGGAAGTGAATTTGCTTTCTAATTTTTCTTACACTCATGATTTACATTCTTTATTTTATATCTATACTATACGCACCTGTTTTATTTATTGCGATACATTCGTTGCCCGTCTTTGAGCACCAATTGAGCCATTTTCTTTGTCTATACATCGATTCACTTTGAGTAATGATCCACCTTTCTGCGTTGATGTACTTTTGGATAGTATCTATATTTATTTTATGGCTTCCTAAAATAATGACTGTATTGATGGGTAAAATACTGTCTGGTGGATTAAAAGTATTGTCAAGTAGTAATATCGATTCTTCTTTGAATTGAATTAGAGATTTGTTTTTAATGAAGCTGTTATTTAGATAAATCTCTTTATCGTTTAAGTCAATGACTGATTTTACTTGTTTATTGATTCGGTTGTTAGTAGTAATGAATTCTATATTTCGTTCTTTAATAGATGTACTTTTTAAATTGTAGCACATATCTCCATCAAAAATATCTATGATGTGACCTTTGTAATTTTCATAGACAGTAATATGGGATTGATTTACTCTTTGATTACTGTGGTAGTTTCTCGATCCAACGAATAATAAAAACAGTGTCAGCGATAGGATTATATATTTTGCTTTAATAGCATGCTGGCCAACTAGAAAAAATATTAGACTTAAATAGAGGATTACTAGTTCGTGAGTATAGAGCCATAGATTTTCAAATGTTGCATATGGAAACCGCTCAATAGTCTGTATGGAAGAGATAAATATTTTAAATATGCCAGATAGAATATAATCGATAATCAGATTGAGACATGGAGCAAGGTATTCCATTATTATCATAAGTATGCCGAATACCAGTACTGCATAAGCCGCAGGTACAGCGACCATTCCACTCAGCCAAAAATATAAAGGAAACTTATGGAAATAGTAAATAGTCAAAGGGGCAACTAGTATTTGGGCTGCGATAGATAGAGCGATCATTTGCCATATATAATTTATTATTCTTGATCTTAATTCTACATATGTAAAGAGCCATTCGTAGACCGAGTTATAGAAAAGCATAATACTTAATATGGCTAAAAATGAAAATTGAAAACTAGCTTGGAATAGCATATATGGATCATATATCAATAACAGAAATGCGGCCAGAGATAATACGTTATATTTATTAACTCGCTCAGCCCAGTACTTGCCTATATAATATATTATGACCATTACAGAGGCGCGCATGACAGCGGCAGAAGCACCAGTTATTATTACATAGATGAATACCGTAAGACTAAGGAAAGAGAGTTTAAGAAGTTTTTCTATATTACTAGATTTGAATAGTCTATTAAGAATTAGTAAAATGATTTGACAAAGTATACCTACGTGTAACCCTGAGACAGCCAATACATGCACCGCACCTGTACTTGTATACGATTTATATAAGGAAGGATCTATCGTGTTTCTAAATCCTAATACCATTGCCTTCGCTAAGCTTCTATGATTCTGTTCTTCTAAGTATTTATCAAATGTTCCTATTGCTTTTGAGCGAATCGAGTTAGCTGCTTTTTCAATAGCGGATGCTAAATTTTGCTTGGTGCTGCGATGGCTACCAATATTAATATCTAATCGGTGGTGGATGTGTTTGGTTTTTAAATAATCATTAAAGTCAAATGCAAATGGATTTGTGGAGTGTCTAAGAGCGGAAATAGATCCATGGACCAATATTTCATCTCCAGGTCTATAATGACATGCAATGCTATCTTTTAGATTAAAGTATGCTGCCATTTTACCTGTAACGGCATATAGACTATCAGGATGTGATCCTATTGCATTTACTTTAATGAAACAACTGTATCTGGTTGTTTTTTTAGGAATGCTTTTTATTTCGGCACTAATCAAGACTTGATCTTTGCTCTTATAGTGTGAGTAATGCGTTTTGTCCATATTGGGATGAACCATGGTATAACGGGTGTAACCACCTATTCCTACAAATAAGAGTAAAAGAAAACCTGTATAATAATCTCTGTAACGTGAAGTGAGGAATGTCGATAAAAGGACAGCAAGTAATAATGTAAATGAAATATAATATAGGATAGTAGTATAGCAAGTAATATACTTAGCCGTTACGATACCGCATATCAGTACAAGACATAGCCTTGCGAAAGGTTTGTCGCCCCAAAAAATCATGTGCATTTCTAATTATTCTACTTTAAATATAGGACATATAAGTGTAAATATGTGATTTTGAGAGACTTATAAAATAGTTGTATTCTGGCAATAAATATCTTTACAGAATTACTTGGATTTTCTTATAATCAACCTATCTTTGCATCGCTTTACAAGAAAGCAAAGCCCAGTATAATGGTGAGGTGGGTGAGTGGCTTAAACCACCAGTTTGCTAAACTGGCGTACTGGAAACGGTACCGGGGGTTCGAATCCCCCTCTCACCGCATAATTTCGCCTTTTTTAAGGGCGAAAGCGAAAAGAAAATTTTGACGGGATGTAGCGCAGTCCGGTTAGCGCACCTGCTTTGGGAGCAGGGGGCCCCAGGTTCGAATCCTGGTATCCCGACGTTACTAAGCCTCTTGACATAGTCAGGAGGCTTTTTTATTTATACTTCTTTTTTCCTCTCGTTTTAGATCATATACTCTCAAAGCCCGTTAGTCCATAACCTAACTTCAAATTGTTGCAACCAGCAACTGTAGAATTATATTTATATTACTCATCTAAAACGAAGGATAGATGCAATTACAAACGATAGACTGGGCCATAATCGGTGGATATTTCATAATTACCATTCTTATTGGTTTATGGGCATCGAAAAAGGCGGGAACAAGTTCAGCAGACTTCTTCTTGAGTGGAAGGAATATGCCTTGGTGGTTACTTGGGATATCAATGGTCGCCACTACATTCTCTGCTGATACACCCAACCTAGTGACTGATATCGTACGTAAAAATGGAGTTTCAGGAAATTGGGTTTGGTGGGCATTTTTACTTACCGGCATGCTTACCGTTTTTTTATATGCTAAGCTATGGCGACGTTCTGGAGTAATGACTGATTTGGAATTTTATGAGCTTCGGTATAGCGGAAAGCCAGCAGCATTCCTTCGAGTATTTAGAGCAGTATACTTAGGCGTTTTATTCAATGTAGTAGTCATGGCTACAGTATGTTTAGCAGCTATTAAAATAGGTGGAGTTATGTTTGATTTGCCAGCTTACCAGACTTTGGGAATAGCATGCGTAGTCACCGTTCTCTATTCTGCTACTGGTGGTTTAAGAGGTATTTTGTTTACTGATTTTTTTCAGTTTATACTGGCCATGATAGGAACTGTACTCGCAGCAGTTTATATTCTAGATTTGCCAGAAATAGGTGGTCTTTCAAATTTGCTGGACCAAGAAGTAATTAAGGACAAAATGGCTTTCATCCCACAAGATGAAAATATGTTCCTCACCTTGTTTTTATTGCCTATTTGTGTTCAGTGGTGGGCAAGTTATTATCCTGGTGCAGAGCCTGGAGGAGGAGGTTACATTGCTCAAAGGATGTTGGCCGCTAAAGACGAAAAAAATGCAGTGACGGCTACGTTTGTGTTTAACATTATGCATTACGCGTTACGACCTTGGCCATGGATATTAATTGCTTTTGCTTCAATCATTATTTTTCCTGATCACGCTTCTTTAGCTGAGAAATTCCCCAATATAGATATTGAGATTATAAACGATGACTTAGCATATCCAGCCATGCTTACTTTCTTACCAGCAGGTTTATTGGGTGTTATTCTAGCTTCATTGTTTGCTGGATTTATGTCGACGATCAGTAGTCATTTAAATTGGGGATCATCTTACATAGTAAATGATGTCTACCATAGGTTTGTTAATCCTAATGCATCACAGAGTAAGTTGGTGTTACTCGGTAGGGTAAGCACTGCATTAATGATGATTCTAGGAGCGCTCTTAGCCTTGACCTTAAAAAGTGCTGAATCTGCTTTCCAACTTATAATCATGTTAGGAGCCGGTACTGGTCTTATTTATATTCTGAGGTGGTTCTGGTGGAGGATCAATGCCTATACAGAAATAGCGGCAATGGTTTGTTCGTTTATAATTGCTTTGTATTTTCATTTGGTATATACTGGAGCGACACCAGAGGAAGCAGCATACTTACCGGGTCATTATAAATTACTAATCAACATAGGTATAACCACTATAGTCTGGTTGATTGTGACTTTTGCTACCAGACCTACTGATAATGATAGACTCGTATCATTTTACAACAAAATATTTCCTTATGCACCGGGTTGGTCTTCGGTCATTGATAAAAATAATTTGGACGTCAAATCCGAACCATTTGGAAGCAAATTGCTTGCGATAGTCTTAGGTACAGTATTAGTTTATGGATCACTCTTTGGCGTAGGATATCTTATATATGGACAAGTGACATATGCTGTGATATCTCTAGTAGCAGCTATGTTAAGTGGAGTAGTCTTGGCGAAGATATGGAATAAAGTAGGGTAGTAGCTTTGAAGTATTATTTACTCCATAGCATCATTCCTCGTCTAAGATAGGTCTTTATATTAATCCAGAATGCCATGCACAAATAAAGTACAACTGGAGAACCGAAGGTAACAAACGAAGTATAGATAAAGTAAAGCCTTATTCTAGAACTACGTAATCCCATTTTATTAGCGAGATAAGAGCAAACTCCAAATGAGTATTTTTCAATATTTGAAATGAGCCAATTAATCATAAATCATTGTTTATCTTAAATATAACCAGTTGATTATTAGACTAATTTAAATAAATATTGGTGATTTAAAAGGCATGAAGCAATATTTTCGAAACAAATATTTTTATTTATACAGTTTCGCGTAATTATCCATTACTATCTTACCGATCTTCTTTACATTTCTCATTTGTACATCAGGAGCACTGTTGGTATTGAATGAAAGTAAGAAAGCGTAATTGTTGCCGTCTCTCCATACATACTTTCCTAGTCTATGAGAGAATGAACCATCATCACCTAGGCCTTCCATTTTTTCATATTTATGAGTCTCATTTGTACCCATTTCTTTATCACCAGTGGTTCTTTTACTTTCTACAAAAAGAGAAACCCATTCCGCATATTCTTCAGCTACAGGATTGCCTTGGACTTGCAATAAAACTCCAGTATTAGGTGAAGCACCATCCCATCTATAAAAACAAGATCGCGTAAATGGACTTTTAGTATGGCTAGCATCCTTTTGGGCTATAGCTTCAGGTTGAACACCTAGAATTTGGGCAATCTGATCTACACTAATAAGTGCACAAGCATCTGGTACACTATTCAACTTTTGACGATCAGACTTTGGTAAGGTAGAAGGGTCTTGGTGGCCTACGGTCTGATTAGTAAAAGTCCCCTGAGCTGCTTGTGTACCAGGTTTTTGTGGTTTCTTCATACTATTCTCAGCCACTCTTTTTTTGTCATCTTCGTTTAGAGGTCTTGATCTCACTTTTACCTCATCTCCATTTTTCATTACGAATGTAGCTGCCGGTTTTTCGGCCTTTGCTTTATTATCTGAGCTGGATCCTTGATTTGAAGCAGAGTCTCCTCCACAAGAATTAAATCCTAATAGTAAAATGAGAGCAAAAGATATAAAAGTTAAAAATCGCATATGATCAGTATTGTCAGGTTATGATTAGATCGCAAATGTATCCAATATAAGTACTAAATGAGAGCTTCTCAATGTTAAAGATTAGTAAATGATAGCAGCGTTTATGAGGTGAAAGGTGTCTTTATAAAGCATAGTACTGAGTAGTTATGACCTAAATATGTGTTAAATAATTATTCGGAATGCTATATATTATTAACTTTAATGCTATATCCAATATACATTTCGTAGAAAATACACGTTACAATATTGGTTTTAAGTCTTATTACCCATTAAAAATACTTGGAAAATGCAATTAAATAAGATCATTAACTTTTCAGCAATTGCCTTAGGATGCATGTTGATGCTAAGTTCTTGTCAAAAAGAATCTGAAGTGCTTCATTACTCGGCAAGTGAATATGCTGAACTTTCAAAAAACTTAAACCTTCCCGGCGAAGTGTATAACTATACCGTTAATGTTCCGTCGCATTTTGGAGGTGATCTCATATTTAATGGGAATATAGATCCAACGAGACTTAATCGTGAAAATCATATAGCGACGCTTGGAAGAGTATTGTTTTATGACGAATTACTATCTAGAAATGGTACCGTTTCATGTGGCTCTTGTCATGTACAGACAGCGGGTTTTGCTCATAACGAGGCGCTTTCTGAAGGTTTTGATGGAGAGACTACAGTTAGAAATAGCTTAGCTTTGGGTACCACAGCTATGGGTTTGACTACTTCTTATGGTGGAGCGAGCTCTTTTGGTGGTGAGGCATTGGCTGGATTCTCTTGGGATGATTCGATTCATAGTATGGAAGAGCAAACTCAGGCGGCGATAGAAAATCCTGCAGAAATGGGTATGACTATGGAAGACATGGTAGATAGAGTTAATTCAATAGCTTACTATGATATTCTTTTTAGAAAAGCTTTTGGTGAAGGTGAAATCAATGAAGAAAATCTATTAGCGGCTATTACAAAATTTGTGAATTCTATTTCTTCAAATGAATCTAAATTTGATGAAGGATTAAGTCAAAATTTTAATGCAAATCAACCATTTGCTAACTTTACCGCTCAGGAGAACCTTGGTAAAGAACTATATAATACCAATTGCTCTTCTTGCCATGGAGTACAGCATGACTTTACTGTTTTGGCTGTTGCGAATAACGGATTAGATCTTAATTATGCGGATAATGGAAAGGGAGATAAAACGGGTAAGGCCTCTGATATGGGTGTGTTTAAAGTTCCTTTTTTAAGAAATATAGCATTATCTGGCCCTTACATGCATGATGGCAGATTTGAATCATTAGAAGACGTGGTGGATTTTTATTCTGAAAACATCCAAAATCATGATAACTTAAACTTCCGTTTGAGAGGTGATAATGGTCAAGCTATGAAAATGAATCTTCAAGATCACGAAAAAGAAGCCTTAGTAGCCTATCTAGAAACACTTACAGATGAAGAAATGATAAAAGATGATAAATTTTCTGATCCTTTCGGAGAATAATGATTATCACTTTGAAAATTTAAAAAAGCAGTTATTCCATTGGAGTAGCTGCTTTTTTGTTTTAATGTATGGCTTCTAATATTGATGTCAAGGCTTCAATTACTTCGTCTACATTTTTTTGGTTAAAGCAAAGTGGCGGTTTCATTTTTACTACATTATTTTCTGGTCCGTCTGTACTTACTAGAATATTTCTTTCACGAAGTTCATTTTTAATTTTTATAGCTAGGTCTGTATTGGGAATGTAATTTTCGGCATGCGGCTCGATAAATTCTATCCCTAAAAATAATCCCCTTCCTCTAACATCGCCTATAGTTTTAAATCTCTCTTTTATCATTTTCATTCTTTCGAGAAAATGATCGCCTGACTTTTTAGCCTGTTCTTGTAGCTTTTCATTTTTAATTACATCGAGTACAGCAGACCCTATTACACAACTCACTGGATTGCCTCCAAAAGAAGAAAAGAACTCCATCCCATTATTAAATGCATCTGCGATGGCTTGTGTTGTCACTACGGCAGCCATCGGATGACCATTGCCAATGGGCTTACCAAGGATTACTATATCAGGAATCACCTCATGCATTTCGAATCCCCAAAAATGACTACCCAATCTTCCAAATCCGGTCTGTACTTCGTCACTAATTCTAACAATATTACGAGATTGTAAATAAGGATAAAGTTCTGATAGATAATTTGTAGCAAGAGGAATCTGACCACCACAACCAGAAATGGGTTCGGCTATAAAGGCGGATATGTCATTATGAGTTTCTAGGTTTTTGATAAGATTGTGAGCATATCTAATTCCTGTTGTGGCAGGATCATTTTGATAGCTATCAACAAATGTATTAGGCAGTGGGGCTTCAATGATTGCATCATTTTTTCCTTTGCCTCCTTTACTTGAATATTTGTAATGACTTATAGCTATACCTTCTTGAGTATTACCATGATAACCATGTTCCATTACAATCAGGCGATTACAACTGGTAAAATTACGAGCGAGTCTTACAGCTAAATCACTAGCTGCAGATCCGCTGTTCACCAAAAATACTTGATTTAATATCGATGGAAATTTCGTTAATAATTTTTCCGAATATTCTTGTAGAGGATCGTATAAGTATCTCGTATTGGTATTTAGTGACGCCATCTGAGAATAGGCACTTCTAACAATGTAGGGGTGCTCATGTCCCACATGCGGAATATTGTTATAAGCGTCCAAAAAGGTCTTGCCTTCCATGTCATACATGTATTGGAAAGCTGCTGATCGCATATGAATAGGATCGTTATAACTGATAGAGTACACTTCAGGAATATTCTTTTTCCGGCTGGTCAAAACTTCATTTTTGGTTGCACTCCGAAAAGCGGAATAACCACATGCCTTTAAAAAGGAGTTTTTTGCCTTCAAAGGATTAATAGTAATCCATTGGTGTAGGAGTTGCCAGAAGCCTTTTTCCGATACGGAAATATATGCATTGTCAGGATTTTCTTTTCTAGATTTTGCAGAGCTAATCAGACTAACACACATGCGAGCAGCAATGAAATAGTAAAGTAGTTTTAATTCAATTTCAGTGATGGAATTTTCTTTATGATAAGCTTTGAGAAAAATACATCCTTTTGCAATAGGATCATTTTCATTGACCATTATATAGCTAAGTGCGACAGCTATTTCAGCGATTCGACTACTGTGTACTACATCACCAAAATCGATGATTCCTGATACTTTACTATTGGTGCATAATACATTCCAATCATTAGCATCATTATGAATAATTTGCTGAGGCAGATTATGTAGTTCAGGTCTTACGTGAAGGTCGAATTGCAACAAGAAATAATCAGCAAGTGATCGATGCTTGGGATCATTAATAGCATAAAGATCATCTTTCGAAAAATGTGTAAAATTTAAATCCCATTTAATTTTTCTTGCTTTTATTGCAGGTATGTATAAACCCTCAGTGGCATGATCGAATTTCGCTAACGCAGTTCCAAAACTATTAATCAAAGATTCACTTTGATTTGCTTCTGCCAAAAAGGAACCATCAATAAAGGATAAAACCCTGACGATGTATTTTTCATTCCAGAGCGTACTTTTTTTACCATCAAGACTTAAAATTGGGCTAGGATAACTACAGGCCAAATGAGCAAGATGCTCCATGATTTCAGATTCGCCCTCTACTTGTGATTTCGTTTCTATATCATATGGATGGATCTTTAGGACATAATTTTGACCATGAACGTTCACTTGGTAGTTCAAGGTTTCGTAACCCACTAAGGGTTTTATAGTTGAATTATTCCAACCATACACCTTAGACAAAATGTCTTTTACTTCTGGTATTTCCACGTTGACAAACTTATCTTAAATCAAGGACCTATTCAATTTTAATAGGCTCCATATCCTTAAAGATTTCTACTTGCAAACCTTTAATGGTTTTCTGGAAATTTTTATAATCCCCTTGGATAAATTCATTCACAGCTTCTATGGTTTCCTTAGCTTCTATTTCGGCATTTTCGGCGGCTCTCATCGCGTTTTGACCTGGCTTTTCCCATGCTGAGCCGATATACCTTCTTGCTGTTCTAAGTCGAGCGTTCAAGGTGTTAGGGTTGCGTTGGATTCCTTTAAGACCAGTAGGATCCATAAAAAGATTAGATAGACTATCTAGGCTACTCGAGATGTCACTCATTTCTTTCTTAAGATCTTTTTGTAATGAATCTTCTTGCATTTCTATGATCTTCTTACTTAAATCTAAAGATTTTTTAGCTTCTTTAATCTGATCAAAACTTTCTTTGGACGCCGTAATTACATTGTAAAAAGATTCAGTTTCTTGATTGATTGCTCTCCGTGACGCTTCTGAAATTTTACTTCTAGGATCAGACTTTACATTTACCATGCTACTATCTTTTAAGTCGCCATATTCTATTATTATTTTATAAGTACCTGGCATCACATCTATTCCACCTGGCTTATCAGCATCTTTCTTTATTTCTCGGCGAGAGGGGCCTGATATGCCATCTCTTTGAAAGTACCAAGAAATTCTATTCATACCATCTTCGAGCTTTCTGGTAAATGTTCTTACCGTGTCCATTTTACTATCAATAACATAGAAAGTTGCTTTGTCTTTTGATTTTCCTTTCTTTTTGCCGTCTTTCTTTTTTTTGCCTTTATCTTCTTTACTATCTTTTTTCTTGGAAGATTTCTTTTTATTCTCTTCTTTTTTGGCCTTCTTTTTTGATGGTTTTTTCCAAATACTCATCATAGCACCGCCTTGTTTATTTTCGCCAACGAATTCACCTTGAGCGATAAATCTAATTCCATCATAAGAGCGATAACTATTTTGATAAGCATCTGGAATAGGGAATAATTTCATATCATTTTCCAGTACACTAACACCTTCAGTTGCCATGGATCGCAATGGTCTGATATCATCTAAGATCCAAAATGATCTACCAAAAGTTCCGATTACCAAATCATGTTCTCTTGGGTGTATCTTGAGATCCGAAACTTGCACCGAAGGAAAGCCTTCAGTCCAATGTGTCCAAGACTGACCTTTGTTAAAGGAAACATATAATCCTGAATCTGCTCCAATAAAAAGTAGATTGGGTTCTACAGGATCTTGTACAATGCATTGTACAAAACTTTTAATCTGTCGATCGTCTGCTATTCGCTTCCAAGTCTTGCCAAAATCTGTCGTATGATAGGCATGAGCTTCGTAATCGTTTTGTCTATAATTATTGAGTGCGACAAAAGCTTCACCAGCATTTTTTTGTGATACTTCGATTTGATTGATCCAGCTATTCTTAGGTGCGGACCTAATATTTCTAATGGTGTTAGTCCAGGTCTTACCACCATCTTGAGTGACTTGGATATTACCATCATCTGTTCCTGCCCAGATTACTTTTTCGTCTACAGGACTAGGAGCGATAGTAATTATTGTGGTGTAGTTTTCGGCATTAGTAGCATCTATAGTGAGACCACCACTTTTGTCTTGATGTTGCTTAGTAGTATCGTTAGTGGTTAGATCTTCGGATATCTTGATCCAACTTACTCCACAGTCATCAGAGTAGTGAACATATTGACTGCCAAAGTACACGCCACAATCATTGTAGGGATCCTGCGCGATGGCTGCATTCCAATTAAATCTGTACGGATCATCTAAGCCTTCAACTGGCTTCACTGGTCTTACTTCTCCGGTTTCTCTGTCATAGAACCCTACATTACCACCCTGAGATTGTGCATAACCAAATCTACTATCCGATCTAAAGGGAACTACATCAAATCCATCCCCAAAATATAACTCTTGAAAATCATTATTACGAATTCCTCCACGCTTTAGTACTGAGCTAGGTCCAATCCATGATCCATTATCTTGCATACCACCATATACATTGTAGGGGTAGTCCATATCAATATTAACATGATAAAATTGTCCAACAGGAATATTAGCGGCAAACATCCATGATTCTCCACCATCTCTAGATATATTTAATCCACCATCATTACCATTGATTAAATAGTTGCTATCTTCTGGATCGATCCAAAATGCATGGTGATCAGGATGGACATTGTTTCCATAATCCATTATCGTTTTAAATGTCTTACCACCGTCTTGGGACCTAGATACATAACTCCATAGATTGTAGATGCGATTTTCATTTAATGGATCTACCCAAAGATCGGAGTAGTAGAAAGGTCTATTTCCTATATCTTTTTTACTCACTAGATTCCACTTGTTTCCACCATCGGTAGATTTGTAGAGTCCATTTTCTTTGGCTTCAATAAGAGCGTATACTATATTAGGTTTGCTCGGTGCAAATGATAATCCTATACGCCCTAATTCGCCTTTAGGCATTCCTTCATCTGTGCCTAATTTTTTCCATGTTTCTCCTCTATCGTAAGAAACATGTATCCCTGATCCTTCACCACCAGAATAGAAGTCATAAGGTCTTCTTAGATGTTGCCACATTCCGGCTATCAGATGATTAGGGTTGGAAGGATTAACGACTAAGTCTCCTGGACCAGTAGTATCATTAATATACAATATTTTTTTCCAAGTCTTTCCTCCATCATCAGTACGATATACTCCTCTTTCGCTACTCTTGCCCCAAGGTGCTCCCATAGCAGCCACATAGACCACATCAGGATTGTCTCTATGTACGATTATACGATGAATAACTTTGGTTTTTTCAAGACCCATCAATTTCCAAGTCTTACCTCCATCTATACTCTTAAATATACCAGCACCGGTATTCAATGAATTACGAGGATTCCCTTCTCCAGTTCCGACCCAAATTGTACTTGGGTTACTTTGGTCAATGGCTAGGGCACCGATGGAAAGTACATCTTGATCGTCAAATATTGGATCCCAATTAATACCTCCATTTTCTGATAGCCATACACCGCCTGAAGCAGATCCTGCAAATATTCTGTCTTTGTCACTTAAATCTACATCTATGGTAGTAATCCTTCCACTCATACCTGCAGGTCCGATATTACGGAAATCCATTGCTTTGAAATCTTTAGTGTCTAAGGTATACTGCGCTGCAGCGTCAAACGTAATTAAAGAGCCGATTAGCAGAAAGTAGAAGAAGGTTAAATGAGTAAGTTTCATGTCTTAGGTTTTTTATCTATTAGTCGTTGGCTAATATAAGTAATCGTAAGTAGAACTAGACTATCTGGAGTCGTATTGATTACTGCCTAATAATGAGTGTGATCTTCTAGAGAAAGACGAGTTCTAGAAATCGTATAATGGGAATTATAATAAAAATTATTGCTGGCTAATTAAAGTGCACTACATACCAGCTGAAAGAAATATTAGATATGAATTATTATGTGTGCACTATTATATTGAAGAAGAAACCGTAATGTGATTTTTCAATTAATACTGTACTTATTGGATGCAAGGATCCTCTTTGATTTGAATGTTTATTCGTTTCTGTACATCCAACTGGGTTGGTGTTCGATTTTGCCGTTATGCTTCTCGTACTTTTTGGCTTTTGATTTTTCTCTGAGCACATTAAAAATATTTAATGATTTCTTTTCCTTTTCTTTTTTGACTTTTTTCATATCACAGTTTTTAAGTAGTCTTATCAATAAGAATGATAATTTGAGAAATATCTTTAATGTAAATACATACTATTCCTATAAATATAATAATAGTTACACTAAAGCCGTGTATTGAAACAGAAGAAATTGAGTTTGGTTTAAGATTTAAGGCTTAAACCCCTGAAATATCTTGTGTTACGATGGAAGTAGATCATTAATATTAATGCTTTCAGGCTAACAAATTACATTTGAATTAGCGGTTAACATATAAATTCTCTAACTCAATATACTTCACCAAAAGATCAGTTCATTAAGGATGCAAGGTGATGAAGTTCTGAAAGTGCTTTATTGTAAAACTACTTTTTTAGCCTGTCTATTATTTTTGCTGCTAAGCGTAATTACATAAGTTCCTCTTGGCAAATCTGCTACATCAAAGATCAGAGAGTTGTTTTCAGAATTGATAAATCTAACCGGCCTGCCTGACAAAGAATACAAACTGTAAGTGTAAGGTCCTTCCCAGTCGTCATTAGCATGCACCTTAATCCAATCGGTAGTAGGATTAGGGTAGATGATGACATCATGATATTTATAATTTTCTAAATCAATATTATCAATCCATTTAGCTAATGAGTCGACATAGATTTGATCTATCATCGTCCTGCCTATTGGCGGCATCCGATTATCATCGATACTTGCGTCCCTCACCCATAATTCAGATTCTTGATGTGATCCAGGCAATATTGTTACTGAATTTGGTGTCGAGGCGTGACTTTGAGACTGAAGGTTAAATAGGGTTCTAATATTTCTTGTGCCTTCATATGTAAAGTCTAAATATACTGATGGTACACCACCATCTCTATGACATGAAGAACAATTAGAATCCAAATATGATCTTATTCTTTTTTCGAGTGATGCATCATCACTGTCCACTTTGGCTAGTTTATCATAGCTTCCTGGATTAGAGACAGTATTGGAGAATATACCTAGTTCATCAAGGTACTCTAATTGGTTTATTGATTGACCATCGTGTTCATAGCTTTTGTTGAGCTGTAGTGTATTATACCCGAGTACATATTCTGCATTTGGATTATGACAAGTGATACATTGTGTTCGACTCGGAAACTCCCATGTTTGAGTATGCGAGAACTGTCCATTATCAAAAATATCGATCTCTCTCTCGTCACTTATAGTTAATAATTCGGCGTCAGTTCCTTCTTCATTCCATCGATAAGTTACACCATAATGTCTACCATCTTCAGCCATTACGAAGAATCTTGTTTCCACCTTAGTAGTAATGCCGTCAGGATCTGTAGTGATAGGGAGTTCAAAGTGTTTTACAAAGACAGTTCCTTTGGGAAAAGACCAAGGCTTTGTAGAATCGAAAGTGATCTGCTCAGATTCATTATCATATTGACCATCATTGGGTATTGCAATCCATCTACGTTTTTTAGCTCCATCAGACCATAGTGGAGAATTGACATCATAAGGAATAAGTCCAGGAATTACATCGAGGTTTTCGAGATCTGTAAAAACACCTAATTGCGATAAATATTTCGGTGGATCAGCCACCACAGTATTTCTTTGTAGTTCTATAAGTGCACCATCAGTTTCATGATCTTCACCCATGACCGTAATGATAAGTCGTCCATCTTTAAGCTCGTGAATGCCAGTAAGTCCTGGCTTATTAGGAAGTGTAACTTCATGATTAGCAATATTAGAGATTAGAACTCTATTTTCTGTCGCTGTATCTTCTCCATCTGTAGTAATCGCAGCTATCTTGTTGGAGGTAAAATCACCGTAGATATAATGATCAAAGAGAGTTGGAAATTTAGAATTGCGGTATAATGTTCCGCCTATTACACAAGTTCCATAAGATCTCTCATATTGAAAGTAAGGTGGTCTTTGTGTACCAATAGGATTTGTAGGGAAGTCATGGACTTCTGAGGCCAATGTACCTTCCATATAGGGCCATTGCATATTTTCACCTTTACGTACTTTATTTATTTCTTCGCGCTTATCAGATCCAGTGTCCACTAGCCAAATATCATCAGAGGTTTCATCGTAGCTTATTGTAAAAGGACTTCTTGCTCCTAGAGCATAAAACTCTTCTAGGACTTCTCCGTCTTCACTAAGCCATGGATTGTCATTAGGGATAGAATATCCCTGACTAAAAGTACCTCCCCATCCTTGTGGAGGATTAGCGTTACTAATGGGTTGTCTTCTTATAGGATGACTTCGATTAGGATCGTTATCCACATCAATACGAAATATACCATTAAAAAACCCTCCATCTAATCGTTGGGTTGAAGCCTCTTGATATTCATCTTTACCTTCATCACCTACACTAAAATATAGAAATCCATCTGGTCCAAATACCATTGGTCCGCCATTATGCCAAGGATATCTATCATATTGCTGTATCAGTTTCTCTTCGGAATCTCTATCAAAAACTTCATCTACAGGATTCCAAGTAAATTTTGAAAGCACGCTAAAGCCATTTACATCCCATTGGCTAGGGTCTGGCTTAGTTTTATAATATACAAATAGAAATTGCTTATCCGGAAACAGAGGATCACCAAAATTAGGGTGAAGTACGATTCCTAAGGCACCAGCATCAGAAAGATTAAATGTACTTGCGCTGATATCTAGAACTAATTTTTTGCTCGAACCATCTGTTGGTACGCGCCATAATTGACCTTTTTTGGATAGAATTAGTAAATCATCATTATCTGGAAATTGTTTGATGCCTACTGGAGCAGAAATATGAATTTGTCCAAATTGTGTGAGACTCCATGAGCCTTCTTCCCCTGGTGAAGTAGAAGGCATAATGCCATTCAGATATTGACCTATCGATCCAGGAGGAGTCGGAGGGGATACCTTAAGAGATAAGCCCAACGTCAATATGGTTAAGGCTATAGATAATGTTATGAGCGATCTTGCTTTGATCAAAACGGTATTAATTATGGTTAAGGGTAAAAATAGAGCTTAATCTTTAGATATACAGAAGGTTTGAGCCACCTATTCTGCTAAATAAACGTTTAAGTCAGAGATATGATGCCTATTGGACTTAAAGAGAAAATTACAGTGGGGAATAGATCACTTTTAGCTTTTCCTTTCGTTATAAGAAACATTATATAGTGATATACATTAATATCATCTGACTTCCCTACATTTGCGTATAATATGGAATTTATATATCCTTCATTTTTATGGGCGCTTTTGGCCCTCGCCCTACCCATTATAATTCACTTATTCTACTTCCGTAGATTTAAGAAAGTGGAGTTTACTAATGTTAGATTTCTTAAAGAGATTAAAGAAGAGACTGCTTCTAGAAGTAAGCTTAAGAATCTATTGGTTCTGCTTTCCAGATTATTAGCCATAGCGTTTTTAGTATTTGCATTTGCACAACCATTTTTAAGTGATGGTCAAAAAATCAAAAAAGGAGATAGTGCTATTTCAGTTTTTGTAGATAATAGTTTTAGCATGAATGCTTTAAGCAGTGATATTCCACTCTTGGATATTGCTAAAGAAAAAGCAAGGCAAGTGATTAATGCTTATTCCGAGTCTGATCAATATCAAATATTGACGCATGATTTTGAAGGACGGCATCAAAGATTAGTAAGTAAAGAAGATGCATTAGGTCTAATAGATGAAATACAAATTACCCCAGAAGTAAAGACGATAGATAAAGTGATCAATCGTCAACTGCAAGTAATGGATCTAGGTGAAGAGAACAAAGTATCATATGTGATATCTGATTTTCAAACGTCTATTACTGATATTAGTATAGAAGCGGATACATCTTACGAACTTAATTTAGTACCTATTCAATCTGTACAGGAGTCAAATATTTCGATAGATAGTGCCTGGTTTGATTCTCCAGTGGCAATGCCTAATCAAAATAATAAGCTCATTGTCGAAATCACTAATCATAGTGACGACGCTTCCGAAGGCATAAGGTTGAGTATGACTCAGGATGGAGAAGAAAAGCCAGTGGGGTCATTTAATATATCTGCCAGAAGTACTATAGTCGATACAGTTAATGTAAGTTTTATAAAAACCGGTTACCAAGATGCTATACTTAAAGTGTCTGATTATCCAGTACAGTTTGATGATGAGTATTACCTCACTTTTTATGCAAAAGAAAATATAAAAGTATTATCGCTAAATAATACAGGACAGAATCGATATCTAACTGCGGTCTTTAATGGTCTAAATAATTTTGAACTTACAAACGAAGCATTGAATAAAGTTCAATTTGATCGTTTGCCGGAGTATGATTTGATCATTCTAAATGATCTTAACTCTATTAGTTCTGGGCTTTCATCAGAACTGCAAAACTATGTCTTGGAAGGAGGGAATACATTAATTTTTCCAGCCGCTAATGCATCTAAAGAAAGTTACAATAGCTTCTTAGGCGCTATGGCTGTGGATAGACTTGAAGAATGGATAGAAGATCAAAGAGAAGTAAGCAGAGTGAATACAGATGAATTTGTATTCAGTGAAGTATTTCTAAGTAGAAGTAACAAGAATTTGAAGTTGCCTATCACTCAAGGTAATTATACATTGACTAATTTTCAATCCAGAGGACAAGAGAAATTATTAAGTTATCGAGATGGAAAAGTATATCTGGCTAAGTATGCTAAGGGTAGGGGGAATGTATACCTGTCTGCAGCTCCTTTGTCAAATGAATACAATGATTTAGCAATTAATGCAGAAGTTTTTGTGCCAATGCTATATAAGATGGCCTTGGCAAGTGGCCTACGCCAGGAGATTGCATATACGATTGGAAGTGATGAAGTAATTTCTGTTGATTATAGTGGAAGGAGTGATGATATAGTATACAAAATAGATGGACCGAGTGAATTTATTCCTGCTCAGACTAATACTGGAAATACGACTTATCTAAGCATGAATGATCAGATCAAAAAATCAGGCTTTTATAGTGTCAAATTAGCAGAGCAAGAGAAAAGTAGGCTTGCCTTTAATTATGATAGGATAGAGTCTGACTTGGGGTATCTAAATTCAGATCAATTAGAATCTCAGTTTGAAGGATTAAATCTTAATATATTAGACAATCAGCTTGAAGCAGATCTCGGAGCAAGTGTGAGCGAAAAGGATAAAGGAATACCCCTTTGGAGATGGTGTATTATTTTGACCTTGATATTTTTAGCTATAGAACAATTGTTGCTGAGATTTTGGACTACATAAAATAACGAGTACTCTTATGGATATTTTACTTAAGCGAGCAAAGATCATAGCATCAGGAGATAAAAATCACCTTCAGACTAAGGATATACTCATAAGTAAAGGTAAGATCGAGAAGATAGCCAATAACGTATCAGCGCCAAAGGCAAAAGTGATTGAAAGTGCCAACTTACATGTATCTATCGGATGGATGGATATAGGAACTCACATCGGAGAACCAGGGCTAGAGCATAGAGAAACTATAGAATCAGCTGCAAGGGCAGCAGCGGTTGGCGGATATACGGATATTGCAGTAATGCCTACCGTAAATCCGGTTACACATTCTAAATCGGAGGTAAGTTATATTGCCAACAACCAACCTTCAAACGGTGTCAGAATACATTCTATAGCCGCAGTAAGCAAAAATGCTAAAGGTGAAGATTTAACAGAGATGATAGATATGTCAAGAGCCGGAGCCGTCGCTTTTGGTGATGGACTTAAATCTATAGAGGATAGTGGTATGATGATGAGAGCTTTGCAATATGCTAAGGCGGTACAAAAACCGATCATTAATTACTCATTGGATAAGTCATTGGCACATGATGGTCAGATGCACGAAGGTGATGTCAGTGTTAGTTTGGGAATGCAAGGAATCCCTTCTTTGGCTGAGCAGGTGGCTGTTCAACGAGATTTGTATTTGACGAAGTATACAGATTCTGAATTGGTAATGCATTGTATTTCTACAAGTGAAAGCTGCGATCTAGTGAAAAAAGCGATAAAAGATAAGATCAATGTAAGTGCGACTGTAGCTTATTTAAATCTGATTCATACGGATGAAGATTTAAGAACTTTCAATTCAAACTTAAAAGTTAGACCACCATTAAGATCTAATGATGATAGAAAATCTTTAATAAAAGGATTGCGAAATGGTAGCATTCAATCTATTGTCAGTAATCATGTTCCTTTGGAGGAGGAGCAAAAGAAATTAGAATTTAGTTATGCGGGTTTTGGAGCGATAGGATTGGAGACATGTTTTGCAGCGATCAATACTTATTTGTCTCATGATTTGTCACTAGAAGATATCGTGAATGCATTAACAATAGGTCCGCGAAGACAATTGAAAACTGAAATTCCTGAGATCAAGTCTGGCGCTGAAGTATGTCTTACAGTATTTGATCCTTCTATTAGATGGTCTTACGAGTCTAGATCTAAAAAGTCTATTTCTGCAAATAATAACTATCTAGCTTCCGAGCTGAAAGGGAAAGTATTGGCAACTATCTCTGGTAGTAAATCCACTATAAATCTGTAGATAATTATGGTCGTTGGTCTAAATTAATCTATGGACTGCATGATTTTTTTATATATTGTATAATATTATATATGCTTTAAGTGTATTTAAACGATTATTCAACTTTTAAAAGTCAATCAAAATGGAAAATATTAAGATCAAAAATGGTTTGATATTAGGAGGTGTATTAGTGGCACTCACTCTAATCTTGTATTTAATTGACCCTAGATTTTATCTTACTTGGGGCTCTTGGATAGGGTATGTGGTTATAATATATTTCATGTATAAAACTGCAGTGGCAGTCAGAGAATCGGAAGGCGGAGTATTATCCTTTGGAAGTGCTTTTGTAGCCTCCTTAGTACCGATGGTTATAGGACTTCTGATTTCATACATATTTGCTTACATATTGCAAAATTTTATAGCGCCTGAGTTAACTGATTTAACCAAAGAAATAGCTATCGAAGCTATCGAAAAAGTGGCAGAGATGTTTGGCGGTGATATGGGTGACGAAATGATGGAACAAATCGAAAATGAAGATTACAGCTTAACTATGGGTAAAACTTTAATGGGGTGGATATTCTCTTCTTTAATTGGATGTATACCTGCACTGATAGTTGGAGCTATTACTAAAAGAAGCGGTGAATTTGCCTAATCTAGTTATGTAGATTATTTAAAGAGTATTGCCAATTACAATCCAAATGAGTAGCCTGTATCTTCCCAAGGATGCAGGCTTTTTTATGAATGAAAATATGAGGAATGATTGAGGATCTAAAAATTAGAAATGGCTTACATGCTGGTATAGTTATAATCATAGTAGGTACGTTAATGCATGCTATGGATCCAAGAACTTTTTTGAATTCATATGGATTTTTAGGATACGTTGTCTTCTTATTTTATATGGTTAGATCGGTAAGGCAAATTCGAAAAGAAGAAGGTGGATATATTACATTTGCTTCTGCTTTTATAGCGGCATTTGTTCCGATGACTATAGGTGTTTTTTTTTATTCTTTGTTTAATTATGCGATTCACAATTGGATCAATCCTGATATAATTATTATGATCAAAGAAGTAGCTTTAGAATCAGCAGAATTTGCTCGAGAAAAAATGTCTGATTTCTTTGATGTAGAAATGACAGAAGAAGAAATGAGATCAATAGTCGAACAACAAGATTTTAGACTTAATGTAGGGACAACTTTATTGTCTTGGTTGTTAACAACTATAATGGGCTCTATACCGGCATTAATAATAGCAGCATTTATGAGAAGAGGTGAACATTAGCGAATCTAGATTTCGAAAATGTTTTTTCATTCGATTATTTAGTAAAACGCACTTAAATCTAAAGAATATAAATAACCGCCTTCGTCAGTTTCTGACTCTGCTCCTAGTAAATACTTATGATCTTCTAGATGAACAATAGCTTCGATCTGTGTAGTTTGTGGTATCGCAATATTTCTCTTTAAATGGTATGCGCCATCCAGTTTTTCTAATATGCTAATCTTATTTATAAAACTAGAACCATTAAATGTGAGGTAGCTGAGGAGTATAAGATCTCCTGAGGGATCTTTGGCTATATCTGTAGTCAATCCACCAACATTTATAGACTCACCTTTGATAATATTTTCTGTGGTTAAATCCAAACGATAGACATTGGTTTTAAGATCACTTCTATTTTTACTAAAGAATATTGCTGTATTACCTTCTACTAATAATGACTCACAATCGAAAGGGTGGAAATTGCTGGTCGTAAAGTCAGTTTGATCAGGCCATATAAAATTTATAGTATCCATACATGTAAATTCGCTACCGGTCTGATAAGGAATGGTATAGAGATTTAGACTTTCACGATCTCCTTCATTATTGCCAGTATCAGCGATATAAATCTTTCCATTTTCATATTGAATAGCCTCCCAATCTACATTGGCGATATCGTTTACATGGATGACTGAAACAATCTCTGCTGTTGTAGGATTGATTTCTTGTAATAAAGTATGCGAACTGCCATCATTCATTGAAATAATACGATCTTCAGTTTTTATCATTCCAGAACATTCATTTATTTCATTTGGAAATCTCGCTATCTCAACAATAATAGGAAATGGAGTGGTATCTACTTCTACCTCCATTGAGTCTTGAGGCATACTTGTATCTGGCATATCACTCATAGGTGTTTTTTTACTGCAACTGCTAATACATAGCAATAGTAAAAGTGATAAGGAGTAGAATTTTGTCATTTGATTATGGTTATCGGAAAAGAAACGTCGTATTGAGGATTAGTCAAATTTAAATAATATATCCCAGTACTTAATTCTGGTAATTGTAATCTATTTTGACCTGGATCAAGATCATAATTTGACTTTTGAATAATACTTTTTCCATCTACGTTATATAAATGTATTGAAGCGTTAAATGTATTGAGATTATTTAAATGGAATAATAAGTCTCCGTTAATAATTCGAATATTCTGAATAATATTTTCATTCAATTTATCTGAATAAATAGCCATTATTTCATCTCCATCTTTTATCTCTATAGAAGTATTTTGGATGTAGTTTTCAATAGTAATTCCATCTCGTAAGATTTCCCACCTATCAAAAATTAGATTGTTATCATCTGTAGAAGTACTAATATGTATTGGTTCGTTCTGGAAGTAATATCCTTCAAAAGGGAGTTGTATAGTATCCAAAGTATTGAGTGAAATATGTGTTGAATTAGGAAAGTTGCTGCTCAAGGTAATATTTGCTTCTCCACCTAGATCAAAATATTGATCCATATACAATCGAGCATAAGAAGGTCGCTCTTGAATATATAAATGCATTCGAGCTATATAATAATCCAACCAATCGGTATAAGTTCCAACATATTTTTGAAACTGTCTTGGCATTTCTGGATCAAGAATATCTACCATCTCATCTAATTCTCTAGCAAAATTTTCTTCACTCAAAAGTGTATTGAATAAATCTTGATGACGATTGGAATATCTATTTCGGAATTCGTCATTGTCCATCAGGCTTTTTAAAATGTTGACATGCTTATTACTATCAGCATATTCTACCATTTTTAGTCCTAATAAATCTTCGCTGTATTTGGTCCATGGCCATCGATACATGGCAATATCCATATCATAAAGAATGTACCGCCATTTACTATTTGGTTGGTCCGATTTCCAAAATCTGATATTATGCTGAGGCCAAGCTTTATTATTAAGGCCCATTTCATAGACGAAGTAGTCAATGAAACTATTGATATCTAATAAGGCCTCTGCCTGTTCGTAATTAGAAGTAACAGACATATCGTTATTCCAAATAAAATCATGCATGGCAACAAAATCTACAGAAGATCCATGTACAGCGGCGGTATCTACATCGACTACGCTGAATGTATTTAGTTCTAATCCATAATTTTGATTGATATAGTATTCATCTGCCTTTTCTCTAAGTCCCATTACACCAAAGTATTTACCATTTAGGTAGCATACTACTGGTTCGTACCCTAAGGCATCGACATCCAAGTTGTTGAGAGTGGCTAACTTGGATAAAAAGCCATCCCTTAGATGCGCGGCATTAAAATCTCCACTTGCATTGCGGACTACTATTTTTTTAACTGCTTTTAATTCTGGTTTGCTGCTATAGAATGGATATTCAAATCTTTGATCCGCATATTGATTGGCTACCATCCGAAAGGATCGCGCAGGACTAGTTCTAGATTCTCTTCCGCCATGAATTTGCAAAGCTGCATCTTCCTCATAGACTATCTGTCCATCAATATAATATTGGAAATGAACTGGCTTTTCATCATCACTCCAAAAGTTAGCTCCCCAATGTGGCCATTCTTCTTCGGCATTAGGGCCAAATTCAAAAATTCCTTCTTCGAAGCTAAATAGATCAGTACTATCACCTACTACAGACAATAAGGGTAGGCTGTGGTCTACATCTATGAAGTAAGTTTCACATTGAATAGGAGAGTCTAAGTATCCTTCTTTATCCGCCCAATAGCAGACTACTGTAGTTTCAAAAAGTTCGATGGATTGACCATTGTAGATAAATTCATCTTTTTTGGACCGATCATTAAAGTTGTAATGCACTTCGCCTTCAGATGAAAAGTCTATAGTCACATGGTTCTGATAAATGCCTCCTGCAATTGTGGGAGTAGGAATTGATAACCTTTGCTGTATATCGCTTGGCTGATTTTGCGCTAAAGGAGAAGGTGTCAAATATTCTAGTTGACCATCGACTACTCCATAACTAACATCTGATTTTAACTGTGGTACTATCACATGATCCACTATTTGCCGATCTGGAGATTTGAGTACGACCTCTTCTCCAAGTTTTGCTAATTTGAAAGAGGTTCGCAATTCATCTGCATTATCTTGTCCATCGGCTAATATTAACAGAAATTCTCCTGCTGCAATAGTAACATCTGGCAATTGCCACTTATAGGAATAGTCTAAATTGTCAGATATGTAGTACCCTTCTAATGATATTGCCGAATCGCTGGTATTAAGCAACTCAATCCAATCAGGTGAATCTCCATTATTATCTAAGAAGGAGTCATTATTACTTGAGCACACCTCATTAATTATTATCTGACCTAATGCTGAGAAGGTAGAGCAAAGCAATAGGATAGATATAAAACCCACTTGATGTAGATACTTAATAGACATGAAGCGAAGATATGACTTTATGATCTAGCTTGTGGTGTGTAGGAAGACATTGTTGATAGGTGGCGTGATGGTTCTTAAGTTAATTGATTGTATATTTAAGTACGCAAATATACAATCATGAATGACCTCTCGTATGTGCTATAACAATATTCCTTAAAGTATAGATAATCATTGTTCGTCATGCATGTCGAAGTAAGCATGCTATATCTACGTTTTTGCCTACTTTTGCAGCTTCAAGATTGTCATTATATATGAGCTTACAAATATCAGTAGCGATACCATTACTTAACGAGGAAGAATCTCTTCCTGAACTCGCACAATGGATCGATAAAGTCATGAAGGCTAATAATTTTAGCTATGAAATAATATTTGTCGATGATGGGAGCACTGATGGTTCTTGGAATCTCATCCAAGATCTTAAGCAAAAGTATGATGAGATAAGGGCGATAAAGTTTAGAAGAAATTATGGGAAATCGCCAGGTCTTCAAAAAGCTTTTGAAGCTGCTCAAGGAGAGGTAGTGATTACTATGGATGCTGATCTTCAAGATAGTCCAGATGAAATTCCAGAATTATATAGAATGATTACTGAAGAAGGATATGATTTGGTGTCAGGATGGAAGAAAAAGAGGTATGATCCCATTACCAAAACGATTCCTACAAAATTATATAATGGAGTTACTAGAATGATGTCAGGTATCAAGCTCAATGATATGAACTGTGGACTCAAGGCATATAAAAAAGAAGTGGTTAAAAATATAGAGGTCTACGGTGATATGCATAGATATATACCTGTGATAGCAAAGTCGGCAGGATATGGCAAAATAGGAGAAAAAGTAGTGCAACATCAAGCTAGAAAATATGGTAGCAGCAAATTTGGTATCAACAGATTTATAAGAGGACCATTGGATTTGGCTTCTATTATGTTCGTAAGTAAATATGGAAAAAGACCTATGCACTTCTTTGGAATGATAGGCTTGATTCTATTAATGATTGGATTTGTGTTGTTGGCCTATTTGAGTGTGAAAAAAATATTTTTTGCTCAAGTCGGTATTGCAAGTTTACCTTCTTTTTATTTAGGTATGCTTTCAATCATTGTTGGGGTTCAGTTATTTATAGCTGGATTTTTGGCAGAGTTAATTAGTCGAAATGCACCTGGAAGAAATAATTATATAGTGGAAGAGACGATCTAATGTTTTTAGATTTTTAATCCATTTGAACTTATCACGTCGAGATATTTTATTAAAGCAAAAAGAATATTAAAATCATATAATTACTCGTATGAAGTACAGAAAGGAAAAAGATAGTATTGGATATATTAAAGTGCCTGCGGACGCTTATTACGGACCTCAGACTCAGAGGTCTACTCAAAATTTTAAAATTGGAGGACAGCGTATGCCATTAGAGGTGGTTAAAGCTTTCGGAGTTCTAAAAATGGCAGCAGCAAGAACGAATGCGGCATTAGGCGCCTTACCAAAGTCTAAAGCTGCTTTAATAGAAAAGGTTTGCAAAGAAATTATCGCTGGAAAACTGGATGATCAATTTCCATTAGTAGTATGGCAAACAGGAAGTGGTACGCAATCCAATATGAATGTCAATGAAGTAATTGCTAACAGAGGACATGTATTAAAAAAAGGCAAGCTCACTGATGATAAAAAAGCATTACATCCAAATGATGATGTAAATAAATCGCAGTCATCGAACGATACTTTTCCGACCGCAATGCATATCGCAGCATATCAAATGATAGTTGATGTAACTATTCCTGGTTTGAAAAAATTGAGAAATACACTCCATGCAAAATCAGTGGAATATATGAAAGTAGTAAAGATTGGTAGGACGCATTTTATGGATGCGACGCCACTTACACTGGGTCAAGAACTTTCTGGTTACGCATCACAAATAGAACATGGCATCAGAGCTATTGAAAATACATTAGCGCATCTTTCGGAATTAGCGCTTGGCGGTACAGCTGTAGGTACTGGATTAAATACTCCAAGAGGATACGCTAAAAAAGTAGCGAAAGAAATAGCAAATATTACGGGTCTTCCTTTTGTTACTGGTACCAATAAATTTGAAGGTTTAGCAGCACATGATGCCATAGTGGAATCACATGGTGCTCTAAAGACAGTGGCAGTTTCTCTAATGAAAATAGGTAATGATATCAGAATGTTAGCTTCTGGTCCTAGATGTGGAATTGGGGAGTTGAATATTCCTGCAAACGAACCAGGATCTTCCATCATGCCTGGAAAAGTAAATCCTACACAGTCTGAGGCTTTGACAATGGCTATGGCTCAAGTGATGGGTAATGATGTTGCCATTAATGTAGGTGGTATGAATGGACATTTTGAATTAAATGTTTTTAAACCTATGATGATATATAATTTCTTGATGTCAGCAAGACTGATAGGCGATGCATGTAATAGCTTCAATGATAATTGTGTAGAAGGTCTGGAGCCTAATTACGAAAATATTACTGCGAATCTCAATAATAGTTTGATGCTTGTAACTGCACTAAATACTAAGATCGGTTATGATAATGCTGCGACGATTGCTAAGAAAGCGCATAAGGAAGGAACTACACTAAAGCAAGCTGCTCTGGATTTAGGGTTTCTTACCGAAAAGGAATATGACAAGTGGGTAAGACCAGAAAAAATGACAAAAGGCCTTTAGAGCTTTCAGAATACAATTGAATAAAAAACCTCGTATCATTAATTTGATATGAGGTTTTTTTGTGCGTCACTTTGAGATATGACCTCTTTGTTAGAATCTTTTACACTATTTCACGCTAGGATTTAATTTCCCAAAATCTATAGATTTCAAGAGTCAAGATGACCGATGGCCACTGCCAGATGACCGTTCATCAATAAATTAAATTTTCAACTCACCTTATTTCTCTCTCAAGTTACATTCACTTGAAGTATGGCTACTATTTAATTTAATGTAGCTAATAAGTACTCTTTTTTCAATAGTAAACCCTCTTTTTATGAAACCAAATTTCAACTATTCAAGATGGATTTTTCTAGCGCTAATTCTAGCCTTTAGCCATCTTGTTTTGAATGCACAAGAACCTTGCGACCCTATGGAATGTTGCTTGGATAATGAAGGATTTGAAGATTTTAATCTTGGTCCTTTTCCTTCTACGCCACCGTTTCAATCTCCAGGTTTTTATGCGAGCAGTGGAAGTATAACTGTGGTAAGTGAAGGACATAATGATCCACAAAGTGTCGAGTATGTAGTAGGTACTGGAACTTCTTTGGCATATACAGGTGGAAGCGGAGTAGCGGGACCAGTTCCAGCTATGTTGGCAGGCAATGAATACTGTGTAGAGTTTTGTCTTTTTGTTGTCCAAGATAACGGTCCTATTACCATTTCATTATCAACGAGTAGTGGTAGCTTTTTTGTATCTAATTATAGTTTTACAGGATCATGGGAAACGATTACCGTTCCTACTTACACACCTGCAGTGGATCACCCAGAAATATTTTTTAATATTAATGGAACAGTAGAAGTACCAGTAAGACTTGACAATATTTGTATTGACGATCAAGGTGGAGGTGATGGCTGTATGGCTGAATTCGAATTGGAATCCGTTGATGAATGTGGTATATATTGTTTTAATAATTTATCCTGTGGCGATGGTCTTTCTTATGATTGGAGTGTAAGAAATGGTATTTCTGTTGAAGTGGCCTCAGGCATTGCTGAAGATTTTTGTTATGATTTTCAAGTATCAGATACATATACTATTGTACTAACCATTACTGGTGCAGATGGATGTATGGATGAGTACATACAAGAATTACAAATAGATGTAGTGAATGACCCTTTTGTTTTTGATTGCTCTTTCAGTGAGACCATTACTGCCCAAGGTGGAAGTGATTGCACTTATGACTATACCATTCCATTTCTAACTTGGAGTGGTGGAGTAGGCGTTCCTACTGTTAGTGTTTTATTGAATAGCAGTACTTATAATGAAGGTGATGTTGTAACACTTTCTGCTGGTACATATAGCGTGGTGTATCTGATTACAGGCGATTGCGGTTTAGAAACAACCTGTTCTTTTGTTATTACGATCGAATGTGAAGGCGAAGAACTTCCAGATCATTGCGGATGGATGGTAGCTACTTGTTATGGTACGGAAGCGATACCTGATGTAGCTGTGCTTATGGATACAAGATTTAATTCAGCAGCACCACAAGGTCAAGATTGGAATGATGTAACTTTAGGAGTAAATCGGATAACGTCCATTCATCCTACTATGTGGAATGCCAATGATATCGGACAAGTATTTGGTATAGCCGTTGATGATTTTGGTGGCATATATTTGGGAGCGTCAAGAGTATATAATAACGTTTTTGAATTAAGTACACCTTTACCTAAAACTGGACCTGCTGGTTCAGGTGGAATATATTTCACAGATTTTAATAATGTAAATGTTACTACACCTTTAGTGACTACTATAAATGTGGCCACCAGTAATACAGTAGGAACAAATACCATCCCTAATACTGGAGGTACTAATAATGGGATAGGAAACATCGCTTACGATAAAACTAACGACCAACTTTTTGCTACAAACTTAGAAGATGGCCGTCTCTATAGAATAGATCGTGCTACTGGAAATGTGCTGAGTATTTTTGATCCTCTTGGATTAGATGGTGGTGCTGCTGGTTTAGTACCTGTTAATGAAAGGATTTTTGGAGTAGGAGTCTATACCACATCAGGAGTTACAAAAGTATATTATGCGGTATCAAATTCTGTTGCGGCTAATAGAGCTATTTATTCTATTACTTTAGATGCCAGTGGTGAATTTTCTGCAAATGATTCTGGAGGCAATGTTTTTGTTGATGCGCCACAAAGCTCTGTATTGGAACTGACTAATATTCCTGGTACTCAATTAATAATTACGGATATTGCTTTTTCTAGTCAAGGTGAAATATTATTGGCAGAGCGTGGTAATCCTCATGCTTCTCGTACTTTCGAATATACTTATGTAGGCGGTAGTTGGATTATCGCAGATGACTTTTTAACAGGAAGAGGAACTGGACAAAATACAGCTGGTGGTGTAGATTATGGTGAAGAAGAAATGAATGGAGTAATCAACCAACAATGTGATGCCTTAGTTTGGTCTTCTGTTAATTTTGCCGAGACTTTAATTAATCCATGCTGTGTATATGGTGTACAAGGTTCTTCTTCAAGTGGAAATTCTTCTAATCAAGCAACAAATTATGCCAACGATTATTTTATCGATTTGAATGGTGCGTATGGTACATTGGATAAAAACGGAGTAGGTGATGTAGAGTTGTTCCATTGTGGATGTCCAGCAGATGTTTCTCAATGTGATTCTTTGATGGTCATGTCTAGACCTTTTCCGGAGGAGTGTTTTGATCAAAGTATTATTACTGGTAATCCGTGTACGTTCGAATTCGATCCTGTTTGCGGATGTGATGGTGTGACATACGGTAATGCCTGTGAAGCTCAGGAAGCTGGAATTACGACTTTTGTTCAAGGCGAATGTAATGGAGAAAATACTCCAGAGTTGAGTGGACTTTGCTGTTACGCTCTTGATATTAAAAATAATTATGGACCGA
>CALBEE010000152.1 GCA_937927575.1 uncultured Saprospiraceae bacterium
TCTTTATAGATATCAATTAAGTTAAAATTTGCTCGAGCCCTGTATCAATTGTATCCCTTTGAAGGGATTATAGGGATGATGAAGTTTTATTATGGAGCAAGATGAAAACATATTATAAATCGATTACTTATTAATACCTAACCCTACAAGAAATTACACTTGATCCCTTAATAGCCATTGAAAAAAGACTTTATATTGAATCTAGACTTAAATTCTGGATCTGTCTTAAGTAATTTAAGTACTTTTCTTCCTTTGTTTGTGAGATTAAAACCCACTAGCCGACTGAAATAACTTTTAGAAAACGACTTCATATTTCGTAGATTTTCGAAATGCGCCTTGTCAATGTCCTCTGGCTCAATCCAATTTAATTGTACAAGCTGAAAATATGAAGTTCTATGCCAAGGATTTTCAAGAGCTGCCCCATATCCATTGCCATCATGTCTTGCAACATGGAGAAATCTCGTCATAGTAGCCCAAGAAATAGCTTCATTATGTATCAACATTGATGCTTCTTGTTCCACTGGCTGATCACCTATTCTTCCAACCTTGAACCACATTTCTCTTTGAAATCGATCAAAAGATAGGTTATTTTTCACCCAGGCAACCTTCTTGTTTTTTGCTTTCCATTTGGAAAATTTTATAGTCATGAACGGTTGAATACTATCCCAATTCATGATGTGAGTAACTAATCCATCAGAAATAATGCAATAGCGTATAGGATTAATACTTGAATATCTTCTATTTATCATTAAAGCATAACTTGCTACTTGGTAGGTTGCCTTAATTAAATTTGCATTCGGCGCTTTAACTTCAATGACTATTCTTGGCTTGTCATTAACAAATAACACTGCGTCAGGACGAAACAATTCCTTAATATTTCCTTTGGGAATTTCTATGGATTCAATAGATTCATCAACCCTTACTAATGAATCTTTATAATTTAACCACCTTATTAATGGATATATAAAGTTCTTTTCTACGGATTTTTCGTTTCGTAGTGAAGTTAATTCTGTAAAAATATTTTTCATACATTAATTTGGGATTAAAAACAACTAAATATAAAGGGATTTTATATTTCACTAAAAATCATCTAGAGAATAATTTTACAGTTCCATAGGGGATTGCAATTCAATTCACGACATAGCTATAGACATTCATAATTCACACTCAATCTATAGTATGAAAAGATTATACCTTTTTTTGGTAGCCATGATATCTGGAATATCACTTCCATTATCCGCACAAACTAATGCAGTTACTATTAATGAATATTCAGCTTCTAACTTACATTCATACACCGATAGTTTTCTTAAAACAGAAGATTGGATAGAATTATACAATAGCAGCAATAGCCCTGTAGACTTATCTGGTTGGCACTTATCAGATAAAGAAAACAAACCAGAAAAATGGATTATTCCATCTGGTACTACTATTCACGCTAACGGATATTTGTTATTCCTCTGTTCGGGTAGAGATGCTTTTGTCAATGGTGAATTACATACAAATTTCAAACTGACACAAACACAAGGAAGTGACCAAGTCATACTGAGTAATCCCAATGGAGAGATTCAGGAAATCCATCCTTTAAATATTACACTTACAGAACATTCTAACTGTAGAGCTTCAGATGGAAGTGATACATGGATGGTGTGTACCGAAGCCTCTCCAGCAGGTAGTAATGATAGCGTAGAAAAATTTGAAAGATATACTGTAGCTCCAAGTATGGATTTAGAAGCCGGGTTTTATTCAGGAGAACAGGTAGTATCAATTACTAATAACGAACCCAATTCTGTACTAAGATATACCTTAGACGGCACCAATCCTACCCTATCTTCTCCAGTATATGATGGACCAATTACGATCAGTAATACTCAAGTAGTGAAAGCACAGTCATTTAGTAATGATGCAAACGTATTAGTAGGAAAAATGGACTTCAACACCTACTTCATTGATGATGAATATGACTTACCAGTATTTTCTGTAGCTGCTGATCAAGTGATCGAACTTGCCAATGGAAATGGTCCACTTATACCGATTGGGTCGATAGAATATTTTAATGAGGACGATGAGAGAGCAGCGGTTTCATTCGGTGATCTAAACAGACATGGACAAGATTCGTGGGTGTTAGATCACAGAAGTATTGATTGGATCAGTAGAGATGAAATGGGATACACTAAAACGGTTAACGCACCTATTTTTGATGCTTCGGATCGCGATGAATATCAAAAATTTATGTTTAGAAATAGTGGTGACGATAATTATCCTGCTATCGATGATGGAGCGCATGAAGGTAGCACACATATCCGTGATGAATATATACAAACGCTTGCTGTAGAAGGTGGCATGAAGCTCGATCACCGCACAGTCCAAAGAGTTCACCTTTTCCTCAATGGACAATATTGGGGGATCTACGGAATGCGTGAAAAAGTGGTAGATCATGACTACACTAAGGAATACTATGATCAAGAAAAATACGACTTGCAATACCTATCGACTTGGGGAAGTACTGAGATAGAGTATGGCGGTATACAAGCACAAGATGATTGGATAAGACTTAGAAACTTTATACTCGAAAATGATATGAGTATAGACGAAAACTATAGAATAGCAGAAGACAGTTTAAATATGACGAGTATGATTGATTACTTTTTAGTTAATCTTACTGCCGTGGCTTCTGATTGGCTCAATTATAATACTGGATGGTGGAGAGGTAGAAACTTAGAAGGTGACCACAAAAAATGGGGTTATATTCTATGGGATCTTGACGCCACATTTGACTATTATATTAACTACAGCGGAGTACCAAATATTAGTCCTGATGCCCAACCATGCGATCTGGAAGAGATTTCAGATTTCATGGATGGGTTCTTCGGAAACGGTGGCGGTGGCAATGGAGGAGGTATCGATGATCCATCTCAATGCGCAACCATATTAGATGGCTCTAGTCCATATCCTGCAGATGATCCATTCTATATTTCCGTAGTTAATCAAGATGCTTTCTGCTGTGATACAGATTGGGATAATGTATGTCAAGAAGCCTATGACAATGCCGCAGCGGGAGGTGGCGGTGGTAATCCAGGTGGAGGAGTAGGCCTTGATCCTGAAGGTGATGTCGGAAAGCATGAAAAGATTTTATTAAAACTTATAGAAGAGAATGCGGAGTTTAGACAATTATATTATTCCAGATATGCTGATATGATGAATACTACTTTCTCTTGTGAAAATATGATCAGCACATTAGAAAGAATGTTAGATGTGATAAGACCAGAAATGCCAAAACAAATAGCAAGATGGGGAGGAAGTATGGAAGAATGGGAAAGTAATGTTCAAAGACTACGAGAGTTTATTGAAGAGAGGTGTACCCTCTTAGATGACGGTATGATAGCTTGCTATGATGAGCTTACGGGTCCATACGAAATCACATTAGTTGCAGAACCAGCAAATGTAGGAGAGATTGACTTCAATACTTTAGACAGAGAAGACCTCCCTTGGACTGGAAATTATTTTGGAGGCATGGAAAACAAAATCAAAGCTAAGGTATTCGACGAGTATGAAGATGAATACGAATTTAGCCATTGGGAGAGCAAATCTAACAATATGATTTTTCCTGATGCTAATACTAGAAAAGCGGCCATTACATTGACTGCTCCAGATACTTTAGTAGCCGTTTTCCAAACGATTACAGGAGTAAATGACATTGATCAAAAATATGACCTCTCAATCTTCCCTAACCCAGCAAAAGATTATTTGACATTTGAATATAGCTTAGATCAATCGGCTGATGTCAGTATTGCATTGCACACTGTGATGGGAAGCAAAATTCAACAGTTTAATGAAAACTCTGGAAGGAAATCAACGGGTAGTCATATCGAAAGACTTGATCTCACTGATTTAGAAATCACTACAGGATTATATTTACTAAAAGTAAAAATCAATAAGGAACAACGAACGTTTAAAGTGAATCTCATTCATTAAGCCTTCGAAAATAACTTTTTTCATTCCTAGTGAAAATCGGAAAGTAAATCAAAATAGAGCGGTGCGATTTACTTTATAACATGCATAATATTACTATTCGCTTGGCCATTTTTCATTCGTGAGAGGTGGCCTTTTTTTTATTCGAAACATTATTATTACTAGTTTATATTAAGACTAAAGTCTTCATTAAGCATTTAATCAAAGCCTGTAACCTAATTTAATAGAATATCTAGTATTGTAAATGGTACTATTTCTAGCTGCAATGCCAATTTCTCTATCTCGGGTGTAAGCCATACTAAATTCTATCAAGAAATGCTTCTTAATTATTAATTTCCCACCAGTATAAATTCCATATTGCAAATTTCTCACTCCACTATTTGAAATTTGTCTTTCGCTAGGTTTGCTATCATAAACTTCTTCCCACTTTTCAACATAACCTTCTTCGCGAGACAATAGATATTTCAACCTGGCATAAGGTCCAATAAAAAATCCACTACCACTCTCATTAATTACGAAGTAATATTTTCCTCCAAGGCTTGGATCCATAAAAGTAGCTGAAAACTTATGATATGTAGTAGTAAAAGAGGTGAAATCAGTTTCACTCAGATACAAATTACGAAAATCAAATCCCAAACCAAATTCAATAGAAATTCTGTTAGTCAAAATTGATTCATAACTAAGAATATAGTGTTTACTAATTGCCGAAAGGTCTAATTTTAATTCATGATTTCGCTGCGCAAATGTCATATGCATACTAAATAGAAATGCAGTAATGAATATAATTATTTTAAACTTCATATGGCTATACGCGTCATTTTATTTCTTGATAGTGGCTAATAATAACTTCCAGAAAATTCATTCTAATTATTTTAATATTACTCAAATCTAAAAATTGTAATCCATTGAAAGATTAAACTATCTCAATTTTAAAATTAGTAACAATACTAGGAAATCTAACAAACTAATTTTTCTGAACTGTAATTAATAAATGCTTTCTAAATTTTTGTTATTCTATATATTACCATTCAACCGAATGAATACTGGCAACATACGAACTGAAGTTTCCAACTCCATCAACAATATTATTATGAATCTGAACGGATTGAGAAGATAGTAAACCATCTCTAAAATTACTCAACTCTTGCTCCCCTACTGATCTATGAAAAAGGTAATAATCTCTTGAGCATTTTCTAATTTCAATCTCAAAGGGTATTCTCAATTCAAATTCCGGGAAATGATAAAACGACACTTCCAATTGAATGCTGGTATTAGAAGAATTAGAATCCGGCATTTTAATCAAAATTCCTTCTTCGTGAAGAATATTTAAGTGATCCAATCCATTTACGATAGACATTTCATTAAAAGCGCTTTCGAAAGCAGAACCTTTTAAATGGAAATAAGACTCACCCGTTGTATTATCTTCTACATTGAGAAGAATGTTAGCTGTCACATTCACTAATCCTTCGAATTCATCATCCACTTCTTCTTTAATGGATACAACTTCTGTAGTGACCAATTCTAATCCTTTAGGAATCTTATTTGAAGATGTTGATATTGGATTACCGATTACATGGACCTCAATATCATAAGTAACTCCTGGACTCATCTTAGCACTCGATCGATAATATGGTAATCCACCATCGTGGCTAGGTGTATAGATTAGGTCGGCTTCGTAAGCCCCATTTGCATAAAGTGTCACATCGGCATTATTGGGATATTTCATTGAAGAAGAATCAACGTTGCCAATTGGGACTGTACTTGAAACATACACTTTCATGGGCTCGTCAGGCGTGAAATTAGCCAGAACGACATTTTGCGTACTCCTTGGAACATCTACATCAAAGTCATGCTCACAAGACATCATTGTCAAAGTGAGTACTATAGCTAAACCCAGTATGTAGTTACACCGTCTCATATCTCAATATTAAAGCTAAAATACGGTAATAAAGCGATTAAGCTGGTACTTTTATACTTCTGAATTTGAGTAATTGGATCAAATTCAGGTCTTACGTAAAATATATTCCTTTGATTGTAAACGTTATATACACCCAAATTTAGCGACCATTTACCCCAATCCGAAGATTTTTGATACTTAGCGGCTAAATCCAATCTATGATAGGATGGTAATTTAAAACTATTACGATCCTGTAGATCAAAAAAGAAGATATCCGGAGTACCATCTTGTCTAATGTACTGCCAATCACTATAGGCCAAATTAATATTAGATCCTGATCTATAATTCCAACTTCCATTAACTGACCATTTTTCAGTCAAATCTATGGCGCCTACTATACTCAATACATGACGCAAATCAAATCTAAATGGAAAAGTTTCACCATCATTAAGATCATCAAACTGGCGTGTTGTCTCTGATAAAGTATAAGATACCCATCCTTGATATTTACCTTTCTCCTTCTTTACTAAAAATTCAATGCCTTGAGATTGACCTTGACCTACAGTCACTTTATCTTCCCAATTAAAGGCTGAGATAGAAGTTCCGCTAGAAGTAAAATCCGCACCATCAATATAATTGATCAAATTATTCATTTTTTTGAAGTATGCATGAATTTCCATCTTCCAAGCTGTGTTTAATCGCACCCTTGATTCGATATCAAAAATCCATGCTTCTTGAGGTTTTACATTTTGGGTAGCAGGCACCCATAGGTCATTGGGAAAACCAGAACCCGACCTAGTTAGAAGATGTAATGGTTGATTGACCTTATTGGCCGAAAAATGAAAAGAGAAAGGTTTGGACATCTGCCAATTCACCGTTATTCTAGGATCTAATAATAGATAATTTTTGTCTTCGGTGAAAAAGAATGAAGAATATAATCCAACATTCATTCCTAGATTTTTATGTATCAGCCATTCATCCTCTACATAAGCATTGACCTCATTGACTTCATTTCCTTTTGCACTTCTTAGCTCATCTTTAATTTCATCAAATGTAAAGAAAGAACTGTCTTGTGTGGCTAATACTCCGGGTCGAAATACGTTATGCGAATATTCTATTCCTGTCCTTATATAATGTGATGAATTAGGTACATAATCTAGATCTATCTTGAAAGCACTATTGGTAATATTTGAAAGAAATGTTTCTTTATACCTTGCCACATCTTCGAAATCTAATCCATCTTGAAATTTAAAATACCTATTCTCATCTGATTGAAAAAAGAACCTACTATAGGTTGAAGTAAAATTACTAAATAGCTTATCCGTTATTTGATAATTTAATCGAATAGCAGCAACCGTGTTGCCCCATCCTAATTCTTGATTTTCCTCTTCTTCATATAGAAAGCCAGCATCTTCTTCATCAATTCTCAATTCGTTTTGATAATCATCTTTTCCTCGGTAAAAACTCAAAAAAGTCTTTACTCTAGGTGTAATACTATAATTGGCTTTGGCTACTACTTCACCAAAACTATAATCATAAAATCCACTATCTCCATCTTCCATTCTTTTCTTTTTAGAATAGCTCCTCAAGAATGGATCTAAATGAGTTCTTCTTGCACTTACCAAAAAAGAGCCTTTGCCATTAGCTATTGGGCCTTCTGCTTTTGCCTTAGTAGCAATTAGCCCTATACCAGCACTAAATTTATATTCTTTATTATTTCCTTCTTTAGTCCTGACATCTACTACTGATGATATCATACCACCATATCTAGAAGGAAACTGGCCACGATAATAGGTCACCTTTTTAATCACTTGCTCATCAAAAATAGAAACCAAACCTAAAGCGTGGTAAGGATTATAAATAGGTACTCCGTCAAGCATTACGAGATTTTGATCTGCATTACCACCTCTTACATAAAGCCCACCTAATCCATCAGTACCACTTTGCACACCAGGCATTTGTTGCAATAATCTCATATAATCGAGTTCTCCACCCAGAGCAGGCATTTTTTGAATTTCTCCTGAGAGATTTTGATCCGAAAAAAATCCAGCGTACGAATTACTATCAAAATTTGATCGCTCAGTTACTACCACTTCTTCTATGGTTAGGTTAGGTGTCAATTGGAGAATTAGATTTTCTCTTTTCTTGAGACTCGTATCAAAGGTTTTAGATTCATAACCGATATATGAAATCCTCAAATCAGGCGAAGTCACATCCACATTGATCGAATAAAATCCATAGATATTAGTAACGGTACCTTGATCAGACCCAGCATTATATACCGAAGCGCCTATCAATCTTTCACCAGAACTTAAGTCTTCTACATATCCACTGACTTGATAACTTTTAGATCTGAAAATCACGATTTGATTATCTACAAAATTGAAGTCTAAATTAGTTTCGTCCAACATTTTGGATAAAATATATCTGATAGACTTAGACTTAAAAGAGTAACTTGAAATCCCTTTGGGTAAATCATTATCGCTATAAGTCATCGGTATATTGGTGATTTCCGATAATTCCCATAAAGCGTCTGCCAAGGTTAGATTGGAGACTTGGAAGTCTATAGTAGCAGAAAGATTATTTTGCGCATTTAGACATGCAGAGAAACTAAGAACTAGTAGTACACAGTTCAATGCTTTCTTCACTCTTTGCCGAGTGAGTTTCAGATTGATTTTTACATTTTCAAAAAACAAATAATCCTCGCTTTGGTCATCTTAGTAAAGAACGGAGAAAAGACTACAAAAAACAATAAAAGGTGAAAAGAGATGTAAACTCTAAGACACCTATGAGCATATTAATTACAATTTCCTCCACTTATTAGAATGATATTATCCTCTTTTCGCTCGATATCAAAGAGAAAAATCTGATTCATATTTTCTAATAGTCGATCTAAGGTAATTTCTTGTCCACTCATACTATAGGTACAATCTTCTGGTATACTACTTTTATTAATGATCGAAACATTATAAAAAGCTGCCATATCGCCGAATACTTCACCAACAGGAGTACTTCTAAATCTAAGTTTACCGGATTCCCAAGCTACCGCATTAAGATTATCACTATTTACTTTGTAAGCTTTATGTGCCTTATCTATGATACCTTTTTGATTTTTAGTAAGTACAACAGTGCTCGTCAAATCTTGAGTACTCGTAAGTTGTACCTTTCCGGAAAGTACTGATACAGTAGTCTCATTATTATTCAAATCTTCACGGACATTGAAAGAAGTACCCAATACTTCAACTTTTGATTGATCGGTAATAACTATAAAGGGCTTAGATGCATCCTTCTCAATATTGAAAAACGCTTCTCCTTTTAGATGTACTGACCTGGTAAGCCCATCAAAAGATTCTGGATATTCTAAAATACTACCTGCATTCAACTTAACTGTAGACCCATCTGCCAATTGGACTTCCTTAATTTCATTACCTGCATTTAATGCTCTTAGCACAGGCTTTTCGACTGTATGACTTTGGTAATAGAGTGCCGCAGCACCTATACCCACCAAAAAAGCTCCTATTAGCAACCATACATAGATTCTACTACCAGAAGAAGGCTTATTATCCAATTTGCCTTTAAATCCTAGTTGGGCTGCCACCTTAGCATAATCACTCTCCACATCCACTTCAAAAACAGGCGGTTTGGCATCCAAATTAGATAAACCGCTAAGCACTTCGTCCTTTAAAGTAGCATGTTCTGGTGAAGCTTCAAGCCATTGCTTCAATTCATCAAATTCTGCATTATTAAGAGTATCATTAAACTCTTTATAAATAAGATATATATACCGGTCTTGACTCATTTATATATGATATATGTCGTTTACTATTAGTCGTATCAATTTAGCATTTCCCCTATGAGCCATGTCATAAGTATAGATATTATACTAATTGTCTGATTATATTTGGCAATATTAGTCCGTAGTGCCTTTAATGCCTTGGTAATTTGATTTTCTATCGTCTTAGTAGAAATACCTAATTTGCTCGCAATCTCCTTATGAGAAAGGCCCTCTGTCCGACTTAGATTAAACACCACTTTGCATCGTTCTGGAAGGCTATTAACTGTCGCTTGTATTAGCTCTTGAAGCTCAGAAAAAGACGTAGGATCTACATCGATTTGCATGCTTTTTACAGCATTCCCTTCATCAAAATTGAGCCTCTGAGACCTTATATAGTCTATTGCCTTATTACGCATCGCTCTGCTGAGATATGCATTTAACGAATTTGTGATTTTGACAGTTTTCCTTTTATTCCAGAGGTCACAAAATATCTCTTGAGCGAAATCTTTAGCCTTATGCTGGTCAGCATATGTACGATAACCTGCATAGCACATTTTTTGATAATATCTATCAAATAGTACCTTGAAAGCCGCTTGACTATCCTTGCGAATCTCAGCTAATAATTGATCATCTGTTTTACCTTCTAGCATAATACAGCTCGAATATATAGATAATCAAAATATCTCCAAGATATCTATGCCTTTAAGTCTCTTTTGCGCCATGGAATAATTCATTATTTTGCGAATCGTCTATTTTAGTCATTTAACAGAAAGCAATGAGTTCAGTAACTTACGATAAGGCAAGGGTTATCAATTTTAGTGATGCAGTATTTTCCATTGCCATGACATTACTTGTTCTCGAGATCGACATTCCTACGATGGATGCTATGAGGACTGACAGTACAATCAACATACTTCAAGAGAGAATCCCAAGCTTCATAGGTATGATCGTTAGTTCGTTTGTATCTATATTATACTGGACATCACACCTTCGCATCATGAGGCATGTCAAAGTGGTAGACAAAACACTCTTAGGAATTAATATTGGTTTATTATTATCCATCGTATTACTCCCCTTCTCTACTGCTCTATATGTCGTAGGCTTTAATTACTCTGCTCCATTTATATTCTACTCTATCAATATCTCCGTGATAGGATTTTTCAACTATCTCATGGTTTTTTATGTCGAAAAAACCGAAAGTGGTACAACTGAAATCGATAAGTTACATATTAAAAGAAATAAGGCTAATGCACTTAATGGATTAGTATGGTGGATACTGGCAGCGATAGTAGCCGTAAAATATAATATGGCGGCTCGATTTCTTTTTATTTCAATTTTCATCATTCAAATATTCGTCAATAGACATTTCAATAAAAAAATGATGGCCATCACTAATAAAAATCAAAAAGAAGAGTAATATTAAGAATGGATATCAGTCAATATCATTTACATAAGGGAGATGACTCCAAACTACATTTTCAGATTAAAGATGCCAATATACATTTGGCAAAAAATCCGCAACATGTATATAAGCCTCATCGCCATACCTATTATCAAATGATATGGTTCAAAGAGGCAGGGCAACATTATGTAGATTATATTTTACATCACCATCCAGCTAATTCGTTATTTCTTCTCAATAAAGGTCAAATTCATTACTTCTGCGATCACGCTAGTAATGTAGGACAGCTATATCATTTTGATGAAATATTTCTACTTAAAGGAGATCAGTCATATAATAATCGAATACAATATGAACTCTTCTCAGAGAGAAATCAACCCTACCTAGTACTCAATAAAGAATCAATCAAAATACTTCAGCAAATCACACCTTTACTCGTAGAGGAAATCAATCAAATGAAATATGGCTACAGAGATCAAATATTTAATTTGTTACAAATTATAATCGTCACAATCGAAAGGCAAAAAAAATCTGATGGCAATCATTTTAAAGCATCAAACGAAAATTTAGATATCGCCATGGATTTCAAAAATCTAATAAATCAGAATGTTGGAAGTTTTTTATCCGTTCAAGAATACGCGAAGATGATGCATGTTTCAGCAAAAAAATTAACCGCTGTTTGTAGATCCTATCTCGATACTACGCCTGCCAATGTTATCGCACAACTTAAAATATTAGAAGCAAAAAGAATGCTGTCAAATAGCAATACCTCAATTAAAGAGGTAGCTTATGACCTAGGGTTTGACCAAGCGACCTACTTCACAAAGTATTTCAAAAAACATACTAATATTACTCCCAAAGAATTTGTCAGTCAATGGCAATCCTAAGCATTCTAGTCATATTTGCATAGGCTTTATAGACTTGCGCTATCTTACCATCACACGTCTGATATTTACCATTTATACTGATATAAGTCAATAATATTTGCAACGAGCACTTAAGTATTAATCCTTAGGTAGCAAGCCATTAATTTAACTTAAAAGAATAAACAATGAAATCATTAAATGGAAAAGTAGCACTGATTATAGGTGGTACAAGTGGAATCGGAAGAGCTACCGCGCACACGCTTTTAGATGCAGGAGCTACAGTCCATATCGTAGGTAGGAATACAGATAAAGTAAATGATACTGAGGGTTTGACCAAGCATTCTGTTGATATAACGAATCAAACCCAGGTAGACAAACTAAGCCATATCATCAATAATCTAGATAACTTAGACTATCTCGTTAATGCCTCAGGTATTTTTGGCCCTAAAGCCTTTTTGGATCATACTATGGAAGATTACAACTCTTATCAGGACTTGAATAGAGGCTTCTTTTTTATTACTCAAGCCGCCGCGAATAAAATGAAGGATACCAAAGGTGGAGCCATCGTAAATGTAGGTTCGATGTGGGCCAAGCAAGCCGTAAAAGCCACTCCATCTTCTGCATACTCTATGCAAAAAGCAGGGCTACATTCATTGACCCAACATCTTGCTATGGAATTAGCAGATCACAATATCAGGGTAAATGCAGTATCTCCAGCTGTAGTCAATACTCCAGTGTATCATGGTGTATTTGGTGGAAAGGCAGAAGCCGAAGAAGCATTAGAAGGCTTTAATGGTTTCCATCCTATAGGAAAGAATGGTACTGCACAAGAAGTTGCAGACTCGATAATATTCCTATTATCCGATAAATCTTCTTGGACAACAGGAGCGATTTGGGATATAGATGGAGGTGTACGTGCTGGGAGAAATTAAACGACAAATAGCCTTTCTAATGAAAGGCTATTTTTTATTCTAGAATGTCACTAGATTAATCAAGCTAAATCTGGTTAAATAGTAAAACATTATAGATCTAATTGATAAAGCCCATAACGAAAAACGGTACGAGCTTATATATAAATTATGAATCTTAAACTGTGTAATTATACTACAGTTCAAGATGGTCTTTTTCTTTAAATAAAGAACGATTTGAGAATACTATCATTCGTGAACAAGCTTTCCAAGCATTATAGCTTTCGCCTTCTCTTGTTTTCCACACTTCCCTATCGCTAGAGTCATGTACTTGTTCGATGCCTATTTACATTGTAGTTGTTCGGCAACTTAGACCTGGCTTGCATAGCAGTCATTTACTGCATTTTGCAATTACAAGGGTTAGCTCCCTCACCATTAACAGGCGACTCTTTCGAGCGGCACTGATAGAATGTTTACCACATAATAAAGGTTTTCGGCCTCTACTATCCCATATCTTTCAATGGGTTTAGGCAACTACTAACTTCTACAATGTCCGAAGTCTTTCGATTAATGCTATTTTGAGTAACAATAGTTTGCTTAGAAGAAGGGCTTCGAAAATGGCTTCGTAGATTTTTGCCTACAAAATACCAACCTTCTCCTTGTAAACCTCTCGATTTACCGTATTTCAATATACCGGATCATTTCTGATTGGGTATCTCTAATACTGCAACAAGCACAATAAAAGTGGATAGCTTTTATTTCACCTATTACTACAATCTTTCTTATTGAAGTCTCCTCCTCAAGTCTTTTATTCGACTACAACCCCTATTTGGCCTCAGCGGTCGCCCCTAGCCAAAAGTGAATTACATATATAGCTTGCTTATCTGCACTAAAATTAATCAGTCTCTAAATACAATGCCTGTATAAAGATTTATCCTTGTTACCAAGTTTATCTAAGGACGATAAGCCGCCCCAATGATTCATTGAATCATCGATTTTCTATATAAAGTGAAACTTAATTTGAATTCCACTTAATTTCAAAGAACTTATCATTAGACACATCTTTCTGTGTTTGATATAACAAAGGTGAAACAGTACTGCGCAATCTATTTGCGCAGTGTGATATATTTTATTATTATTTATTATCTCATTGATTTAGATAGCCACAAATAGAGAGGTAATTATTTGCCATTCTATCAAACTAACCTTAATTACAGACCTTATGATAGATAATAAAAAAATCATTGATTGTTCCAGATCACTTATTTGTCTACTATTATTTTTTCAACAATTTGACTACCAGAGTCTTGATCTCTTATTTGCAGTAAATAAAATCCATTAGGTACTTCCTTAAGATTCATATGATCTTCATTTGAAACTTTCTGAATTAATTTGCCTGATGAACTATAAAGGCACAGGGTATATTTAAGCCCTCCTATTACCCTTACATAAAGAACATCAGAAATTGGATTAGGATAGATTCTTATTATTGACTTCATCCATTCGTTTGTACTCGATATTATATCTTCTCCATCGCAATCTTCATCTATCTCATTTCCTGGGATTTCATCAGCATCTGGATTAATACTTGGGTTAGTATCATCACAATCATCTATGATTAGAAATCCATCTTGATCTAAATCATCATCAAGTGTATTCACATCACAATCATCATCTATGCCATTATAAGGTTCTTCCGATTGGTTAGGATTAACAGCTGCGTTATTATCATTACAATCATTAATTAAACCAAAGCCATCTTGATCAATATCGTCATCTAATGTCTCTGAGTTACAATCATCATCTATTCCATTATAAGGTTCTTCCAATTGGTTAGGATTTATATTGGAATTACCATCATCACAATCATCTATAAGTAAGAATCCGTCTTGGTCCAAATCATCATCTAGCGTATTTGCATTACAATCGTCATCTAAACCATTATACGCTATTTCTAACTGGTCAGGATTAATGGAGGCATTATTATCATTACAATCATTCATTAATATAAAACCATCTTGATCAAGATCATCGTCTAGTGTTTCTGGATTGCAATCATCATCTATTCCATTATATATCTCCTCCACTTGATTAGGATTTATATTCGAATTACTATCATCACAATCATCCATAAGTAAGAATCCGTCTTGATCCAAATCATCATCTGGCGTTTGCGGATTACAATCGTCATCTATACCATTATATGGTATTTCTACGCCTCCCATTGGAGTAAAATTTAGATCGATTACATTTATATCAAAACAACCTCCCTCTCGTGCAATCGTATCATTAAAAATGACAGATTCTGAATATCCCATAAACTCTTCACCTTCACATAGACTCACATAGGTAGTATCAAACACTGAGCGATAAATATTAATTTCATCAACGTCATCAGAAATAATCGCAGTACAATTACTAAAAATAGCCGATGTATAATATACTGGATCACTAATTAATACATTTGCTGGAAAAGGCAAATAATTACCACCAATTGCTTCTGTATATGACATAGAATGTCCTCCAATTTGAGAAGTGAAATTCCATTTTTTGAGAGGTCCAATATTGCTAGGTACTAGCGTAATATCGGTCACAATAAAAGGATCATTAAAAAACTCAACATTGTATTCATCTCCAACCTCTAAACTAAAATCATATAGCACTTTATCACTATTTGATTGAGTGTGGTAACTATATACTACTCGTTTTTGTTTATCTTCTCGAAGTAATAAGCCACTCCCTGAAGTTTCACCATCTACACCAATGATCCGATAGACCCGATTATTGATTGTTGTATCTCGTAAATAATTATACCAAAATGTAGAAGAGCCTCCAAAAAATCCAACTTCCACCTTCCAATCAGTAGCTGTATCAAATGACACATAATCATTACACAAAGCTGATTGCGTGCTACCTTCCACAGAAATAACATAATCACAAATATTAGTGCCACAGCCTTCCGCATAAGCATAGTAACTATTTCCCGGTATCAACATGGAAGAAGGAATTTCAAAAACCTCTTTAGAACATGATTCAGTGCATTGTACTAAATTAGAAAATTCACAATCATCATAAATACCAAATCTTAACCCTTCACCATCTCCCTCGCAATTAATTGCCCTAAATTTGATAACATGCTCACCCTCTTGAGCTACAAATCCAAACCACTTAATGTTAACTGCATCTCCTCCATCATCGGAGCAAAAATTGACGGGTTGGATACCATCGGATACTTCTTGGGTCGTTCGACCTCTTAAATCAAACATTTCAGACACATTACAAGCAAAATTACATTGACCCAACTTTTCACACGAAGATTTAGAACCAATATCCTCGACCACCAAAAAGACAGATATAGAATCAGTAATACAACTATCATAATATTCTAAATATAAATAGTATTCGCCTTCATCTTCTTCCGTAATATTTTCAATAATTGGATCTTTCGTTTCGAATTTAATTCCGTCTGGACCTACCCAGTAATAATCCGGAGCATGAGTCCAATTAGGGTGACTAAAGTAAGCTGTCTCTCCTAAACAGATAGGCGTAGTCACCTTGGGAATGGGTGTCCTATCTACTGGCGCCACAAAAATCAACTCAGAAACAACTAAAGAGTCCTCATTAGCATCAGTAATAGTCAACTTATAACTTTTAGTATCATTAGGGCACAAACTAATTATCATTTGTTCTTCACCTGTTGACCAAGAAAAAGAATAAGGTGCTGCACCTTGTGTAATTATGGGTTCCCAATCTATACAGTCTCCCTTACAGATAAATTGGCGTTCTAATTCTGCTTCAATTTGGGCTTGCAACATACCACCATTAAAATGAAAAGCATTCAATAACATCACCAAAACTAACCATTTCCATTCTTGCAGTAATATATTCATATTATCTCTTTATGCTAAGACTCTTTGACACCTTAAACTGCTGCTTGATGATCTTCGGCAACAATAAGGCGTCCCCTACTAATCAGCTAGTATTCTTTAATATTGACAAAAGGTAATCCGTGCACCATTAATGAAGAAAATAAAACATGTACACAATCTGAAGAATTAAAAAAATGACTTCAAAAACAACATACGTCAGTAAAAAGTAAAGTTACATTCAACAAATCCATAGGTGTTCTATAATTTGACATACATTGAATTTTACACATGTTCATTGAATAATACGCGACGTAATAAACTATTTATACAGATGTTCATTTACATATCTATGCTTTATCTTATACGACACGCTCAAGCCTCTTATCTATCTGACAACTATGATCAACTATCTGATCTTGGGATAGAACAAGCCAAGGCTTTAGGGAAACATCTTGCGGACACCACTAGAATTGATCATCTATACATAGGACCGCACCATAGGCAACAACAAACCGCCGAAGAAATACAAAAAGCATATAATCACCAATCCAAACCAATAGCCTCGCCAATCTTTATCCCAGAACTTAAAGAACATAGTGGTCCTGCTACTTTACGTGAGCACAAAGCAAAATTAATTCAAAAGGATCCACAATGCATTCAATGGCATCAAGAGACTGTCAACAATCCTGAAACACTACGAGCAAACAGTATTAAGATATTTGAATACTTTATACCTAAATGGATGAATAATGAATTTCAAAGCCAAGACTTAGAAGACTTTAGTAGTTTCAGAAATGAAATTGCCATTGGTTTGAAAAAAGTACTTAATTCAAAATCTCCAGATAGCAATTCAATACTAGTAACTTCTGCAGGATCTATTAGTACAATCATAGCCCAACTTACGAATATTCAAGATACCAAAATGATCGCGAAACTTAGCTTTGAAATATATAATGCCTCTATCACCACTTTGCATTTTCGAAATGATAGTTGGCAAATACAAACACTCAACTTTACTGATCATCTGCGCGCGGATTGGCTAACCATAGTCTAATCACATTGAGTTACATTTCTATTATATATTAGAATCATTATACCTCACTGGCCTTCTAGACGCTAGAAACGTAAAGGAGCGTATAAAAAAAGTGAGCCCATTATAAAAATGTGACTCACTAAAGATAAAACCCCTAAAATCCATTTGCCTTAGCTTGACTACTTGACTTTACCGGATTCCACGGATCGTCATAACTCTTTCGAAAAAACCATTCATCGATATAGGCTCTCGATCTTACAAATCTGAGATATAAGCCGGTATATAGACTCATCAATGGTAAATAACGCCAGAGGTATAATTCTTCTTTTCGACGTTCGGAAAATATATAGATACTTGTCATTTGCACAAATCCTACACAGAAGTAGAGCGTCAAATTCATATAAATTATGAAATCTAGTGATGATGAATAATTTAAAACCATATCGATAATATAAATCCACCAGGTTAAATCCAGAACTACATTATAAAATACGTTTTCAAATAGAGCGAAAAAATTGCTCCAAGAAAATCCTTGATGTGGAAAGTATACATCCTTATGCTTACGTACTCTAAATCGGATGATAGATTTATCCCATCTCAACCTTTGCTTAGTAAGGACTTTAAACTTTGATGGAGCATTAGTCAAACAAATTGCAGTAGGTGAAAACACAGTCTTATAACCAGATTTTCTAATCTTCACTGTAATATCTCCATCTAATCCAGGACCTATATCCCATCCACCGACCTTATCCAATACATCCATTCTAAATGCTCCAAAAGCACCACTAATAATTTTATAGATACCTAATGTAGAAGTAATAATCCTTCCAATAGACACCGTCTTAAGATACTCTATAGCCTGTAACTTGGCACATAGACTATCTCGATAATTTCTTACTTTTACATTACCACCTACTGCCCCAATCTTATCATCCATATAAAATGGAATTATAATGTTTTCAATGGCATCGCAGTCAAAAGAACAGTCTGCATCTAAATGCACTACAATTTTTCCTTTACTATATCTGAGTGCAAGATTGGCTGCAGAAGCTTTACCACCTCTCATTTCATTTCTCAAAAAAGTATGTATTAATCCCAATCGCTCGAGATTCTTACCTATAGTCGGTGTATCATCATTACTCCCATCATCGACTATGATTAGCTCAAAGTGCTTGTATGTTTGCTCGGCTAGTGATTTGGTCAACTTAAATAAATGAGGACCTTCATTCTTTCCAGGAATGATAATAGAAATTAATGGATTTTCAGCGAATAATTTATTTCTTGCCGTCATCCATTTTTTACTTCTTCGCTTCTCTGTGATTTTAAAATAAAATGCGATTAAAAAATCTATGCTGATATATCTGGTCAATTCAAAGATGACGAAATACCAAAATATTCTTACGAATTTTGGAATACCAGCCGCTATCCAGTAACTAATATAATCAGGCAAGAAGTATTCCCAAACCGGTGTCATTCTTTTATTGATCTACTAGTTATAGAAATAATTTCGTGATTAGACCAACCGTTATCCATGAGCATCTTATTAAGATTATAATGTAGAGTGTCTTGGATGACTTCATTTTCTTGAGAGGTATAATCTATCAATAGTACATTGATATTACGATCACGATCCAAAGCAATAAGATCATTATGCTTGAGATATGGTTTGATGATAGAAGCCAATTCCTGAAGCATTGCCATTTGCATTCCTTCATTTAATCCATTCAATATCTTATCCTCTACACTCATGATCATTTCGAAAGTAGATGTGTTGGCTATTGACTGCCTTTTGGCCTCATGTGATTTAATCATATTAAAGGCTCCATAGTTTGTCAACAAATCATGTTCTTCCTCCGATTGGATTCCGAAAGATTGTGCCTTAGTAGATTCCAAACTTTTCGCCACTGCCTTTTCGGTTGGACGATACTCGTGTATATCGTAGGTAACTAACTGTTCTAACTCATTTTCTTTACAGCAGTCTACACATTTGGCCTTCATTTTAGTCTCTTGAGAACTATGATTACATGACTTACAAGTATGTATTTCTGAAGGTTTATCGTAATCTATACCAATATGCTTAAGCTGATGATCGCATTTAGGACAGATCAATTTTTCATCCTTCATAAAATCACTTTGAGGTCCAACATAAGCACATCTAAAATGATGAACTAGCTCCTCAGTTTTAAGATCCAGAGAATTACATTTAGTACAACATTCACTAAAATTAAGATAGCTGCTATTACAATCATAGCAGATATTTATTTTATCTATGGGTTGTCTGCTAAAGTAATCTTGAGAAGAAAATGCGTTTAGATGCTTTATAATATGCAGAGGATTGGACTCTATACTCATATCCTCAATAACAGGAAAACTATATCCTATAGAAGAAAGTCTTGTATTAATTGGCTTTAGAACCTTTTTACGGCTAATTAAGTATCTCAGTACTTTAGTCAGGAGGCGATCACTAGGATCAGAAGGCAAATCTAGATCAGCATACTCCTCTATTGCTTTAGTAAGCACATCTACTTTGGATACAATCTGATGTGGCGCATCGACATTAAATGTTCCGTCACATTCTTTGCGGGTATCTCCTATATAAAATAGAGGTTTGAGATACAAAACATCATTTTTGAGTATTGCCTTTAATGTGGATTCATCTTCTACAATTATGATATCCACAGTATTGGGATCGACATTAGCCAGTCGTCCTTGGTGGCTAACGCGAAGGGCCTGATACTTGCCTATTTGAGCAAATTCTGGGCGCCGGTTGGATATTACATTTTGAAGTCTCATATACTTGATCTATCGAATACAAAGATGAGCGTTAACAATGAGTAGAATTGAGCCATTTCGATTTTTGGCCATTACTCTTCGTTTTTTGGTAATAAACTATTAAATTTTAAGGTCATACCGTTTTTTCTGAACATTTACTTCCATCTTATAGTAGCTATTCCAAGCCAAATCATCTGCTTTATTGAACGGTACCACTTGAGCAACAATATTTCTTTCCGTAGGCTCGTACTTCTTTTGAAATTCAGAAGGAACCGCATATGTACTTACAAAGAACTTAGAAATCACTCCCATACTTTCGCTACGATCTGGAAATTCGATAGTGACCATATCACCCACTTTGAGATGTTGCACTTCTTCAGGATCGAAATAAGTGTTTATAGTAGCATTATTCAGTTGATGAATCGTAATCATCTCCTCTTTCTTATAGCATATCTCATTGACTGCATAGAAGATATCACTAATTACACCATCTATCGGCGAGATAAAGTATTGAATCTCTTCATAAATTTCTAATTGATTCATATTGATACTCTCATTCATAACTTTGTGCCCTGAAAGACGCCTTAAGTGTTTCTTTAAAATATCATTCTCTCTTTTATGCAGTTCCATTGCAGCTACCACATTAGCCTTTTGATCTTGCAATGCACTATAGCTATTGTACTCATCGTGTATCCCTCCAAGTAACAGAGATTCCTTAGTTTGAATACTTTCATTTAAATAAGCTAGATTCAGATTTTTCTGTTGAATTAATATTTCATTTAACTCAATTTTCTTTTTAATCGATAACTGCTCTCTCAAAATCCAATCACTAGATCCAGGTGCACTTATACTTAATCTTGCTTGATCGATTTGATCACCCATAATATTATAAGTAAACAAAGTATCTCCTTCACATACTTCGGTCCCTTCTTGAATATGAATATCTAAGATTTTTATATCATTCGAAAACTTAACTGTTTGCTTTGGTAGTTCAATCTGTCCATTGGCAAAAATGATCATATTAGCATTATATACCCTTTTAATGAATAAGAAAGCAACCACTAAAAATATAGCGATGTACACTCTCCTACTCCAATTAACCTTTTTCTTAGCTGTAGGCGGCTCTTTGAGTATTTTTACAAAAGACTTTTCTTCTCTTAATTTAAACTGACGCATAGTATTTTTTATTTAGTAGAAGCTGTAAGGTGATAGTCCTTTTGCTCTATAGTTCTTAATTCAAGTGCTTTAAATGAATCCATACTTCTGATTACAAAGTGGGCGATATTTTCTGTATCGATAAGGCCCTCAATAGCAGATTCCATCTCCGCTCTTGTTTCGTATCTGGCTGGATCGATTGTGATTACATTTTGTAAAACAATGAGGTCTTTTGGTAGTAAAGGTGTGATCTCATTTTGTTCTAAAATATGAATGTCTATTCTGTTTAATACTTTACCCTCCTCCACTACTAGAAATCGCTTACCCGAGAATTTCTTACTATTTGGAGATTGATCTATTGGTTTGAGAAAAGGCATAATTTTCTGCTTCCATATACTTTTTTTCACCCGAAGTAAAAGAAGCATTTGTTGCTGCCTTAGATCCATAATCTCATAAAATATCATATGTCTTTCCAGATCTATCTTCTTTTCTTCGGCGCATTCTTCTAATGAAAGTATATCTTTCTTTACTGCGAATTTTCTCTTTTGTTCCTTTATAATCTCAAGCTTGAGGTACAAGCCTCTAATCTGCTTATCTTTATATTCATACTCATATTGAAGATTGATCAATTCTTTTTTTCTTTGGATGTTTTCTAGTCTTAGATCGTTTCTATATTTTTCTTTATGAGCATCAATGTGTTGGCTCTTATTTCTAGTAATTCGAGTGCTAAATCCAACCGAGTAATATGGTCTTCTTCTAGAAATATCATATCCTCCAGTAATAGATAGAGAAGGAGATTTTTCTTTTTCATGTTTTAAATCTAGTATTTCATCTCTGATTAAAACTACCTGACTAGCAGTAGTATCATTACTTAATAGATCTCGTATCCCTTTAAAGTCAACTTCAAATCCATTAGTTGGAATAGCTGGCAAAATAGAATCCAATTGCATACTTTCAACAATTTCATTATAAGCAATCTGAGACTTTTGCAACATATAGTATTGATCAATAGTACTTGTTACTTTTAAAAGTTTTTCGTAATCAATTAATTTATTATAATACAGTGTAGCATAATAATCTTTCAATTTCTTACTAGAAGTGATGATACTATCAATAACTTCTATTTTTTGTTGATTATATTGACTGATAATATAATCATAATAGATTCCATAATTATGATCTGCTGCTCTATCGATTCCCTGCAAACTATCTATCATCATTTGATTTCTTATAATTTCGGCATCCACCCTATTAGTATAATATCCACTTGAAAGAACATTTATTTTGGCAAACACTCTAGTAGATAATCCAGCATCTATTTCTTCTTGATAACTATTAGTAATATTTACACCTGCTGACAATCCCCAATCGCTTTCGAGTCTTTTCATATCGGTCATTTGTAGATCGTAAGAAACATCACTAATCTGCGAAAAGTCTATCTGAAAAAGAGAATCCATAAAATCAACATCTTGGCTACAAAGTGACTTTGTGATCAGTAGGATTATTATGAGTATTCTTATTTTCATTTTCGTCTGGTTGTAATTATATTTTTATTTCTTTTTAAAAAGTGATTGTCGACCGCCCACTATTTAGCGCCCAAACAATCACATACACATATTCTTATTTCTTTAAATTTTGCAGATTCTAATACTCTTTCTACCATTAGAATGATAGTTTACGCCTCGGATTTTTTAAGAGTGATTGCTGGCCGCTCCCTTATAGCGGCCAAGCAATCACATGCACATATTCTTACGGTAGTTATCTTTTACTTCGAGCGCTTTATTTCTTTATCTGTTGACTGTTGACCGCTCCCCCTTTAAGAGCGGCCAAACAATCAGCGGATTTATGAAACTCCTATCACCAATTATTCCTAGAGTCTTGAGTGATAGGCAACATTTGCAATCCATTATCAAAAAACTGATTTTATTACTGATCAATCTCTTTAGTCAATTCAGTAATTTCAAAAAAAACCTATTATCTTTTAAAGTGTTATGTATTCGACATCACTAATTTTACTCGTTGGGTAACCAAGCAACTTTTTGAAGTCAAACACCACTACTTTTTGTGATTTTATTAGTTCGATAAATTCCCAATCGATATTGACAAACTCATCGTGATTTACAGCATAAATAACTGCGTCATAATCATATCCAATTTTATCTTCTAGTTGCAACTTATAATAAGCTAGCATCTCCTCATTATCCGCATGTGGATCCACGATATCCAACTGATTTACCTGTGCTTTGAAGATCTGACTCATCTCTGCAGCTTTAGAATTTCTTAGATCCGTAACATTCTCTTTGAAAGTCGCTCCTAGCACTAGTACTTTTGCATCGGCTAAATCTTTACCTTGTGCTTTCATGGCATCTTTTACTTGTTCAACCACTCTTGCTGGCATCGCATCATTAATATTTCTACTCGAGCCTATTACATTAAGATCCATTCCTATCGTTTTTGCTTTATGAATTAAATAATAAGGATCAACTCCTATACAATGACCGCCAACTAAGCCTGGATAAAAGTTGAGGAAATTCCACTTTGTACCGGCAGCGGCTAATACTTCATGTGTATTAATATCGAGCTTATCGAAAAATCCTGACAATTCATTCATCAATGCAATATTTACATCTCTTTGAGTATTCTCAACAATTTTTGCTGCCTCTGCTACTTTAATCGATGGTGCGACATGAATGCCAGCATCTATGATATGATTATAAATATTATAGATTTCGCGTTCCGCATATTCATCTGATCCAGATACGATCTTTGTGATATTTGTAAGCGTATTTACTTTATCTCCTGGATTGATTCTTTCTGGAGAATATCCTACCCAGAAATCTGAGTTACAACTTAAGCCTGATACTTTTTCTAATATTGGAATACAAACTTCTTCTGTACAGCCTGGATAAACCGTAGATTCAAAGATCACAATATTTCCCTTGGCGATAGATACACCGATCGCTGCACAAGCTTTTGATAGAGGAGTTAAATTAGGTGAGTTATCTTTACTTACTGGCGTAGGTACTGCTACCACTATTACATCTGCATGATCTAATGTAGCTGCCACTGAAGTGAATCGGATATCTTTATTTTCAAAATCACTTGCCACTAATTCACCAGAAGGGTCGATTCCTTGCTTCATCATATCGACTCTGGCTGAATTGATATCATAACCAATTACTTTAAATGACTTTGCAAATTCTAATGCAATTGGTAATCCTACATATCCAAGTCCTACTAAAGCGATAGTAGCTTTTTTGTCACATAATCTTTGATAAAGATCTCCATCTTGATTTTGGATGTTAAAAAGAATTGAATCTGATTTGTGTTCTCCGTTTATTAATGTTGTAGTATTCATGATTATTATTTTAAATTTTGACTAAAGGAATATTATTATTTTTCTTAATTCTTATTTTATTAACTATTCGACTGTTACAGATTTTGCCAAATTTCTTGGTTGATCTACATTGCACCCTCTAAGTTTGGCTGCGTGATAAGCGAAAAGTTGAAGTGGTATTGAAGCCAATATTGGACTCAATAATTCGTGCGTTTTTGGTATGCTTACCATATGATCGGTAATCTCTTCAGGAAACTCTTGTCCTTCCTCTTTGAATACAATGACCTGTCCCTTTCTAGATTTTATTTCTTGCACATTGCTAATCATTTTAGACAATGCACTCGAATTAGTAGCGATTACAAATACTGGCATATTTTCATCAATCAAAGCTATAGGACCGTGCTTCATTTCTGCAGCAGGATAACCTTCTGCATGGATATATGAAATCTCTTTAAGTTTCAACGCTCCTTCCAAGGCTACTGGGAAATTTGGGCCTCTTCCTAGAAATAATGCGTGATCTTTTTCGAAATGGCTCATTGCAACTTCCAACATAAGATCATTAGACTTTAAAGTCTGAGCTATAAGGCCGGGTAAATCACTTAACTGAGGTACTATCGACTTATACTCATTGTATTTTATAGTGCCTTTTATCCTTGCTATTTTTAATGCGATCATTGTGAGTAAACTTACCTGTGCAGTGAAAGCTTTAGTAGAAGCTACTCCGATTTCCACACCTACATTGAGATAACTTACAACATCCGAATGTCTAGCAATGGTAGAACCTTCAGTATTAACTAAGGCATATGTAAAAGCGCCTTTTTCATTGGCCAATTTTAAAGCTGCTAAAGTATCCGCAGTTTCGCCAGATTGAGAAATCGCAATAACAATATCATTCTCTCTGATAATAGGAGATCTATATCTAAATTCTGAAGCGTATTCCACTTCTACACTTATATCTGCTAAAGACTCGATTAGATATTCACCTATAAGACCTGCATGCCAAGATGTACCGCAGCCTACTATTATTATTTTTCCTGCTTGAGAAAAAATTCTTTTGTGATTATCTATCTCCGGAATTAATATTTCATTTTGAAGGACATCAACTCTTGGAGATATACATGCTTCTACAGATTGTGGCTGTTGAAAGATTTCTTTTAACATATAAGAGTCATACTCTTCTAAACTGTAGTTTTCGTCACAGCACTTTACTGTAGTGATTTCTGGTATTACATTTTCATTTTCTAAATCATAAATGTGATATGTACCGTCATCAAATAATTCAGCACATTCTCCATCTTGTAAAAAGATCACCTCTTGAGTGTAAGTTGATATTGGGTTTGCATCAGATGCTATGTATATTTCATCTTCATTAAGACCCAATACTAAAGGGTTATCTTGTTTGGCTACGATTACACTTTCAGGATTCATACTGTCTAAAACTACTATTGCATACGAACCTTCGATATCACCTAATGCCCTTCTTACTGCTTCACCTATTTTTAATTGATAAGTAGATTGGTACCATTCTATGTATTGTACAAGCACTTCAGAATCAGTATCACTTTGAAAAGAATACCCTTTAGTAGTTAAGAAGGATTTTAACGCTGCATAATTTTCTATGATACCATTATGCACCATCACGATTCTACCACTTTGTGATCTATGCGGATGAGCATTAGCATCATTTGGTATTCCATGCGTAGCCCATCTTGTATGACCTAATGCAATATTTCCATTTGTCTTTTGTGTATGAACGTATTGTTCAAGTTGATTGACTTTACCCTGCTTTTTGTATAGACTAAGGGTTCCATTCATAATTGCTACTCCAGCACTATCATAACCACGATACTCTAATTTTTTGAGACCATCTATTACGATTGGATAACCATCTTTTCTTCCGATATAGCCCATTATTCCACACATAGTAATTTATGTTTATTTGCTTTGCCGTTATTGACAATACAAATATCAGAACAGATAGAGGCTAATCAGGGCCAGTTTCGATTTTCGGTAAGGATTAATCTGTTTTTGGGAGAGATCTGGAGTAATATTGTTTTTGAGTACTTGTATTATCCTCTACACAAATGCGTACAGGGCCTTGAAATGTAAAGTACTTTACAATTGGCTATACATCAATGCATTATAGTATAGGAGATTCTACTATATCAAAGGGCTAGATTAGATTAAGACTGTTGATAAGTATACTTTTATAAGCTCTACTTACTGGAATTACCTTCTTTTCGATTACAATCGTATTATCTTCTATGTCCTTGATCCTGTTCATATTGATAATATAGGATCTGTGCACCTTGAGAAATCTTGGATTACTAATTTTCTGATCTAAGGCTTTCATAGTATCATGAAATATGAAATTGCCTAGAGTCGTAGCCGCTTTAATATAATCACCTACATTCTCAAAATAGAGTATTTCATCATAGGGCAACCTAACATATCGACCATCAGTCTTTATATATAGTTCGTGCTTCTCACTAGCTGTTGCTACTGCATTCCTTCGCTCTCTAATGGTAATGACCTTATCTATAGCCTTTGCAAACCTATCCGCTGAGATAGGTTTCTTTAAAAAATCGGTTATATCGTATTCATAGGCTTCATAAGCATATTCTTTATTACCTGTGGTGAAGATGACTTGAGGAAGATATGGAATGTTTTCAATCAATTCCAAACCAGTCATGCCTGGCATTTCGATATCTAGTAAGATGAGTTCGACTGTATCACTTTCGATTTTTCTTAATGCATCCTCGGCATTTTCATACGTACCGATCAAATCAATGGAATCATATTTACTACAAAAATTCTCCAATGACTTTCGAGCCATCATTTCATCTTCTACGATTATAGTCTTTATCATTACTTTGCTTTTGTTAATTCTCTCAATCTTGCAATCTCTTTATCTATCAGATGCATAGAATCCGATACGCTTCTTTCTACTTGCGAGCTTAGCGCTTCTACTATCTCTACGTTATTCTCCTCTGCGCTTCTCTCTATATCTTGACAAGTTTTGGAAAGCGCATTTAGTCCAACCATAGAAAACATAGGTTTAATTTTATGGGCTTGTCGTTTAGATTGTTCCATATCCTTATCCGAAACAGATGCTATCAATACTTTCAGCTCATCTTCTACGATGCTTCTATAGGTCTCAAACATATCCAAAGCGTGCTCATGATCAGCACCATACATACTCTCCAACTCAACAACATTAAGTTGACCTATACTATTGGTTTCAGGTTCAGTCACATCATTTTGAGGTATATGGAGCAAATGCTTTCTTATCATTTGAGAAAGATCATCAGGTGTAAATGGTTTGGCTAAAAAATCTGACATTCCAGACTGTAGGGCCAACTCTTTCTTAGATAGGAAAGTAGATGCCGTAAGAGCGATAATAGGTATTCCTTTATTATCTATAGATCTTATTATTCTCGTCGCTTCATATCCGTCCATTACTGGCATTGACAAGTCCATAAAGATCATATCATAATGATTTAATTTAAATTTCTCCACCGCTACTAGACCATTATCTGCAATCTCATACTGGATGTTCCACTTTCTGAGTAATGTCAATATATATTTCTGATTCATTAGATTATCCTCGACTACCAGGACTTTCAGAAAACGGCCTGCATCCAATTTGTAATCCACGATATTTACAGGTTGAATAAGATCTTCCGAAGCATCTTGAAGATGTAAACTGAAGAAGAAACTACTTCCTTTACCGTCTTCCGATTCTAATTCTAATTCTCCTCCTAATAGAGAAACCAATCTACTAGAGATAGACAAGCCTAAGCCAGTACCTCCATAATCTTTTCGCACTCTAGTATTGGCTTGTTTGAAGGATGAGAATATTTTACCAGCCTCATCCTTAGAAATGCCAATACCTGTATCTTTCACTTCAAAATAATAAACATTTTTTTGAATTTTACTTTGCTCTTTTCTTACTAATAGATGTATTTCACCTTCGTGGGTAAATTTTACGGCATTACCTAATAGATTGATGAGTATTTGATTAATCCATTGTCGATCTGACTTTACGAAAGCTTTCTCTAAACCCTCTAGAGAATAACTGAGTTTTAACCCTTTTTCTTCTGCACGATGTGCAAATGTTTTCAATAGAGTCTTTAACAGTTTATTCAGATCAAA
>CALBEE010000153.1 GCA_937927575.1 uncultured Saprospiraceae bacterium
TAACTATATGTCACGACCAGAAACCTGGACAGCCTATATCGATAAGAATCAGGTATTCTGGGATACAGAGTATTTCAATTTTGAAATAGATCTCGAAGATAACCTCAGCTTTACATCAAATATTAAAAATACAGGAGGTAGCCAGGAGTATTTTAATCTTAGTAACCTTCCATCTTGGTTGACAGCATCTCCATCATCTGGTATAATTGACCCCAACAGTGCGGTCGAGGTTACATTCACCGTTCAGTCTTTACTCAACATCGGAGAGTATGAGCAAGATATTTATGTAAGTACCGAGAGCTTTGGATTTAATGAGAGACTGCTACTAGACTTGAAGGTCACTGTAGATCCTCCAGATTGGTCAGTGACACCAGAAGATTTTGATCATAGCTTCAACATAGTTGGACAATTTGAAATCAATGGTGTCATCAGCACTGATGACGAAGACATGGTTTCTGCATGGGTGGATGATGAGTTAAGAGGGGTGACACATGTGGAGTTCGATCCATCTTCAGGAAAGCACTTGGTGTTCTTGACAGTATTTAGCGATGTGACTGACTCTGAGGTGATTGAGTTTAGAGCATGGGATGCTAGTCGAGGTAGGCTGCTCAAAGGCTTGACTCCTGATGATATAGGGTTTATTGGTTCCGGTATCATCGGTAGTCGCGGAGCTCCAATCCCTATCGCAGCTACAGTATTGACTCAGTTAACATATGAATTGGACGCTGGATGGAATTGGATTTCATTTCCATTGTCTCATCCAGATTTAGAAGATGTCAATGATGTCTTAAGAGAATTGTCACCAAGTGTCAATGATGAAATGAAGAACCGAGATCAAGGCAGTGCTGAATCATGGTCCTACTCTGGATCTTCATGGTTAGGCACTATCCCAGGAGTTAATACAAACTTAGGATACAAGATTTTCTTGACCGAGCGTGACACGTTTAGATATGAAGGTACGTTTAATGACCCGTCCACAGAACCGATCAGGATTGTTGAAAACTGGAACTACATAGGAGTGAAGAGCGAATTTATAATCGACGTTCCATCAGCACTTGCGTCGCTCGATCCACAGACCGGTGATGTGATTAAGGGGCAGCGGAGTTTTGCAATTTATGAAGATGGTTTTGGTTGGGGAGGAAACTTGGATTTTCTACAGCCGCAACAAGGCTATATGCTGAAATATCATAAAGTAGATAGCCTCTACTTTCCTGGTAGTATCAATACTAGTTCTTTTAATGCTCGACCGGCAGGTAGACAAAAGTCAAGATCACATAAGTCCAACGATGTCACTCGAGTAGAGCAAAGACACAACTTCGTAACAGGTGGCTACGGTTCTAATATGTCACTAACTGCTGAGATAGATGCATGTGTGGCACTATCATCAGGTGAAGAAGAGCTAGATCTTTCTCAGTGGACGCTTGCGGCTTTTGCTGGTGATGAATGTCGAGGAGTAGTCTCTTCCACTTGGGTTTCAAGTTTAGGTAAGTATCTCTTCTATCTATCGATTGATGGTTCAGGAAGTGTGCCACTTAGTTTTAAGTTGATACACACTGTTAATCTTACGGAGGTGTCATTAAGCGAGACTTTTGACTTTGTACCCAATGGGACCGTGGGTAGGATTGGACAACCTTTTGAGTTTTCTTGTCAGCCTGTTGATGATTGTATAGAGGCTAATCTATATCAAAGTGTGGATATAGATATGAATCAATCTGAGATAACCCAAAGAGTGGCCAATAGTTTGCGCTCTGATGCGAAATTACCTGCACCGAGAAGATTCATATTTAAGGCAGGGCAGAGTATAGAGTTAATCTTAGGATTTGAAGTAGAGAATCAAGCTACCCTTGAAGCTTACATAGAAGATTGTATCAAGTCAAATTAGAAAACATGAACAATCGAAACATTTCAATTCAATTAGAAGAAATAACTATGAAGATTTCAAGAAGTATAAAAGGTGCGATTATAATATTCACCGGTTGCTTATTACTTATTGGTGCCGAAGCAACTGCTCAGAATCCTAATTGGTCTGTTTACTACGCAGGTTTTGACAATACAATGAGGGTTAACATAAGTGTCTCAGATGAGTGTGTTCCTTCCGCTGACGCAAATGATATAGTAGCAGCTTTTGATATTAATGGACAAATAAGAGGTGTAGAACAAACTTCTATAACTGGTAATCTTGCTTTTCTAACTATAGGAAGTGATGGGTCTGGTGAGGACATATATTTTAAGGTGTATGATGCTAGTACAAATAGCACTTACAACATATACAATACGAGTGTAACCTTTGTGTCTGATAATACGGTCGGGACGATATCAGAACCATTCTTGCTAAACTTTGATAGCAATCCGAGTGGTGTGCTTGCAGGGCCGGATCAGGAAGTATTTAGTGCCACTTCTACAACCTTAGCAGCTGTGGGCAGCGGCTCGTGGTCTATCATTGAAGGTGCAGGAGGAAGCTTCGTTGATGCCTCTGATCCTACAACAGTTTTTAATGGCTTGATAGATACTAAGTACATCCTTGCATGGACTTTAGACAATGCGGCTGGATGCCTTGGTGAGACAGACGAAGTGATTATTTTCTTTGTTTTAAATGAACCTGAAGATGGCACCCGTACATGTACTGACGGCTTAGACAATGATGGTGATGGACTTACTGATTGTGCGGACCCTAATTGTGGCCAGCCTGTCGTTAGTTCTGTATCAACATCTGAACCAACACCCATCAACTGCAGTACGACTCAGTCTGATGGAGGTTTTACAATAAATCAAAACGGTGCTGACATGTTCAGTAAAGACATGGGAGCTACTTTCCAAAACACAGGCGTGTTTACGAACCTACCAGCAGGTTCTTATGACATATTGATGAAGAATTCTATGACAGGATGTAACTCGATAACAACGGTCAACCTTGAGAACACTTCTGACCCAATCAGCAACATAACAGAGATGAATGTCATGGGGCCGGATGTGCTGTGTATGGGATTACAGGATGTGAATTACAGTATTGATGTCCCTGCTTTAGGCACATTAACTTGGTCTTATACGGGTACTGATGTGGCAGTTTCGCCTTCTGGAAATGCAGGTATGGCAGACTTCGGCGCAGATGCTACCGCAGGTGGTATTGTGGCCACAATGAGTAGTGCTTGTAGCAGTATTTCTGACACGTTACAAATTGTATTTGCAAGACCCTTTCTTTGTAGTTTTTCTAATTGTAGGCCTTCTGTGGATATTGGAACAAGTCTTTTAGAATCTGTGATGTCTCCACAAGTGTATCGAGCAGGTATCGATCTAAGTAGCAATGCAGAATTATACTTGCATAATTATGAATTTACAGCTGGAACAGAGCTCAATTTTGGTCCTGGGTTTACTGTTGCATCAGGACGAAACTTCATTGCAGACATAAAGAGCTGTAGTAATTAGAAT
>CALBEE010000154.1 GCA_937927575.1 uncultured Saprospiraceae bacterium
TATTACCAGGCGTTAATACTGTAGGTGAAGGAGCTACTGGATTCAATGTAAGAGGTGGCTCTATCGATCAAAATTTAATTCTATTAGATGAAGCCCCTGTATATAATTCTTCACACCTATTTGGCTTTTTCTCAGTTTTCAATCCAGATGCGGTCAAGGATGTAAAATTGTATAAAGGAGGGATTCCATCAAGATATGGAGGTAGACTATCTTCAATATTAGATGTAAGAATGAAAGAGGGAAACAAAAAGAAACTTAGTGTCAATGGAGGCATTGGTTTTATCTTTAGTCGTCTCGCTATAGAAGCTCCTATTGTTAAAGACAAATCTTCATTAATTGTAGCTGCTAGAAGATCTTACATCGACATACTTGCGAAACCTTTTTTATCAGATGGTTTAGAAGGAAGCGAACTTAATTTTTATGATATAACACTAAAAACCAATTACGAAATCAATGATAAAAATAGACTATTCTTGTCTGGATATTTTGGAAGAGATAATTTTGGTTTTGGTGATCAAGCAGGCTTTAACTGGGGAAACAAAACAGGTACCATTAGATGGAATCATTTATTCAGTGAAAGACTATTCAGTAATCTAACTTTTTACTTTAGCGATTATGATTATCAGATCAATTTTGGCAATGATTCTCAAAATAAATTTGATTGGAATGCAAGCATAGAAAACATTAGTATCAAACCTGAATTCTCTTTCTTTTTAACACCTGGAAACCTAATCAAATTTGGTGGCCAATCCATACTATATACATTCGAACCAGGAAATGCCGTAGGTGTAAGTGAAGGCGAAGAAAGAGATTTCAGTTTACCTGAAAAATTTGCCATGGAAAATGCTATCTATATCGAAAATGAAGTAGATCTTACTAGTAAAATAAAAGCCAACTATGGTTTGCGACTTTCATCGTTCTCTTATTTAGGCAAAGGTACAGCATACGAATATGCTGATGGCATTCCAGGTGAAAGAAGATTTGTTACATCCGCTCAAGAATTTGATGATTGGGAGTCTATAGAAACATATTATAATTTTGAACCAAGACTATCTTTACAAATGCAACTTGGTTCTGATAATTCTATAAAGGCAAGTTATAACCGTACCGCTCAATACATACATCTAGTTTCTAATACAACCGCTGCTACTCCTGTGGACGTGTGGACACCGAGTACTAATAATATCAAACCATCAACTGCTGATCAAGTTGCGTTTGGTTATTTCCAAAACTTTAATGATAATACATATGAATTAAGTACGGAAGTCTATTACAAAAAGATGAATAATCTGATTGATTATATTGATGGTGCAGATCTATTACTTAATACATTTATTGAGGGAGATCTCATTGAAGGTGATGGTCGAGCATATGGATTAGAATTGATGCTTAAGAAGACGAAAGGACGTTTTAATGGGTGGCTAAGTTACACTTTAGCACGTACTGAAAGACAAGCAGAGGGAATCAATGGTGGAGAATGGTATCCATCAAGATTTGATCAATTACACAATCTTAGTATGACAGGATTTTATGATCTAAATGATAGGTGGACGGTAAGTGCCAATTTTGCTTTCAATACTGGATCGCCTACTACGTTCCCTACTTCGAGATATACGGTACAGGGTTTCGCAATTCCCCATAATGCCAATGAAAGTCGTAATAATGTACGATTACCAAATTATCACCGATTAGATTTATCTATCACAAGAAAAGGTAAAATTAAAGAAGGCAAAAGATGGACAGGAGATTGGGTATTCTCAGTATACAATGTGTACGCAAGAAGAAATGCATTCTCCATATTTTTTGCGCAAGAAGACGGTCGTATTCCTGTAGGCGCACCAGTCAATACTGACGCCTATAGATTGTCCGTAATAGGTAGTTTTATTCCTTCGGTTTCCTACAACTTTAAATGGCAATAATTCTCGAAACATCTCAAACCAAAGACCACATGGAAAAAACTATAACACAACAAAAAACGGAACAGAAAACGGAAACCAATAATGAATCATGTCTACTAAGCAAATCCATTTCAGCGGTTTTATCATTTTTAAAAGACTCGATATAATGAAATCAATAAATATATATTCTTTAATACTTTTCTTATTTACTACTAGTTTGTTTTTAACAAGTTGTGAAGACAAAATAGATGTTGATCTAGATGATGCCGATCCTATCATTGTAATTGATGCCTTTATAACCGATGTACCAGGTGCTCAGCAAGAGATTATCATTAATAGAACGCAATCCTACTTCGATAGTAGTAACCCAACTCCAATAAGCAATGCAAATGTAGCAATAGCTGTTGGTGGCGATGCACTAATAGGTTTTGATTACGAAGACGGTAAGTATATTTGGCAACCTGCTGATGGCACCAGTATTGTAGATTTTGCGGATGATTATCAACTCATAATTACAATTGACGGTGTAGAATATACATCGAGCACTATCAAAGGCCGAAGTCCTGTAATAGAGGAAATTAGACAAGAAATCAGAGAAAATGAAATTGGATCAATAGACGGTGGTACTTACTGCGAATTTATTGCTAGAGATTTTGAAGGCATAGGAGATACCTACTGGATAAAAACTTTTAAGAATGGAGAATTTCTTAACCGGCCGGAAGAAATAAATATTGCGTATGATGCAGGATTTGATCAAGGTGCAGAATCAGATGGTTTAATTTTTATTCCACCGATTAGAGAATTGACGAATCCATTTCCTGACTCCACGGAAGTGGCAGATGAAATATCACCCTGGACTACTGGTGACATATGTAGAGTTGAAATTCACTCGATAAGTAATTCTACTTTTGGATTTATGGAGATTGTAAGAGATCAACTAATCAATGGTAATAATGGAATATTTGCAGAACCGTTAGCCAATGCTCCAGGTAATATTATTGCTTCAGATGGTAGTGATGTATTAGGCGCCTTTAATGTAGCCGCAGTTAGTAGTTTAGAAATTATAGTGGAATAACTTTTAATTCAAAGAGATCGAAATGGGCGTCATCCTTGGTGGTTGTTGTCCATTTTTTATTGGTAATACTTCCGGCTTGCAAAGTATTGAGCTACATCAATATATTCCACAATAGCTCTAAAGAAATAATCTGTAAGAGGAATGATGTATGAAAAGACTCGAGATTAGATTGACTATGATTTATTTTTTTCCTCAATCCACTTACTCATATATCTTGTCGCTTGTATGGTTTGGTGTTGTAATATTTGACTTATAAAGTTTTTCTTTCTATGATCTTTTAAGGTAACCAAAATAGAATCTACTCTTGATAGAAAATCTGGAGCAATTATAGATTTTAAAAAATTCTCTTTTAATACTTTCAATCCAATTTCCTGACTTTTTGTCCACAATTTTTCTTCATTATACAACTGCAAAGAGCGATTTACAAAATCAGTACTATCTTCTGCCATAAAACATGGAGCTTTAGGTCCATACATTCCTTCTGCTCCAATTTTCGTAGTAACAGCTGGCGTACCATAAATCATTGCATCCAGTAATTTTCCTTTGAGTCCAGCACCAAAGCGTAATGGTGATAAACATACTTTCGCATTTGACATGACTTCACTAAGTGACGGTGCCCAGCCTTTAATTAGAAAACCCTCTTTCTCATTATGCAACTCATTAATCTGCTGTGGTGCATAATTACCATATACCAGCAATTTTGCCTTATTCAACTCTGTTCTAATCCTTGGCCATATTTCTCGTTTGAGGTATAGAACACTATCTACATTGGGCGCGTGTAATAAATTTCCAATCGTCATAAAATCAGCGCGATCTGAAAAAGAAGTTAGTGCTGATTCCTCTGCGATGCCTTCTACCATAAAAGGTAAATAATGCAATATTGAGTCATCCACTCCAAAGACATTAGTCAATAAATTGATTTCAAAACTGGAAATAATTAGAGAAAGATCGCAACGAAGTATACTTGCAATTTCGCGTTTGGCCAAATCAGTATACAAATCTACATTAGATAAATCTCCATTATCCTTTATAGATTGATGCCTGGCTTTGCGGAGAAAATGTAAGTCTTCAGTATCTAATATTCGTAAAGCATGAGGACAATGTTGCGATACTCTCCAGCCATAATGTTCTTCTATTACGAATCGATCAAAAATAACAACATCAGGATTGAGATCAATTACATATCTATCAAAGGAAGGATTATTTAGTTGGATCACATCTAGAGTAACATCCAGAGAAGTTAGATCAATACTTCTTGGATTATTTAATGCTGAAGTCCCAAAATGGATCTTATAACCTTCTTCCTTAAAAACTGAAATAAGTTGTAACATTCTACTACCTGCAGCGGTAGTTGTCGGCTCTGGGATCGTATGTCCTAGGATTAAGAGTTTCAATTACAATCTACTCGTAAATTCGTTTAATCCCGTTGAGATTGTAATATGATTTGTAGCACCTGCTAAATGATGATATCCTACGCCATAGTCAAACCTAAACTTACTTACTTTGATACCAAAGCCTCCACTAAATCCTGCTAAGGATCTGAATCCATCTACAGAAAGTTCTTGCCTTCTAAGATGTCTGTAAGCAACTCTTAGTCGCAAATTACCATTCTTCCCAAGCAGAAATTCTCCGCTAAATACAAAATGCCGGAAAAGATTATCGGCTCTTTTTCCAATTTCAGATTGCTCTTCTGTCTCTCCAAATAAGTTGGTTTCGACCACACTATTAGGATCATCATATTTTACATTCCACCGTTGAAGATTATCCGCAATAATACCTACTCTAAAAGGAAGATACTTTAATCGCTTTGAGATTCCAATTTGTAAATTGAATGGTGCACTTCCTCTATAATTATCGGTGTAAGAACTCACTTCTCCACCTATATTATTAGCCACTATTGAAAATACAAAAGAACTATCCGCTCCTATATAATTTAAGCCTAAATCAGCAGCGAATCCTGTGGAGTTATAATTTTCGAATCTTGAGAAAACGGATTTAAAATTAGCGCCTAGTACGATTCTTTCATTCATACGTTTGGATGCACCTATCACAAATGCAGTTTCACCTGCTTCAAAAGTACCATTCACAACATCTCGATCATCAGCTGCTATAAATTCTCCATAGTCAATATAATTCATAGCCGCATGAGCTGTGATGCCCCACTTAGATAAGTGCCGTCCATATGCAACATAGCCATTACTGATATCAGCGAAGTGTATGTTATGGCTAAAATTGATCCTATTGTGCATTTCTGGATTGAGAGATGCAGGATTATGATTGGCAAGTGCGATATCATCATCAAGTACAGAAATTACGCTGCCACCAAGAGCTGTAACCCGGCCAGAAGAAGGTAAAGAAAGAAATTCATAGATGTGTTGACCTCCTAGTTGAGCTTGTGATGTACATATACTGAATACTCCGGCTATTAATACTAAAAGAAACTGTAAATACTTCTTCACTTTCCTGTTTTTAAAATTCACTCTAAACTACTACCAAATCTGATTACACCCAAATAACGTGAAAATGTTATTCCTCATTACTTCCATCTTCCTCAATTGTCCAGAATGTCCGACAAACGGCTAGACTATCACACATAAGTTTTCTAATTACCTCTCCTTGCTCATTATACTTTTTAAGTTCGCCAAATTCATTGTCACCATCTTTATAAGTGCCTTCCCATTTCAAATTTCCATTCTCCCAATATTCTATAAAAGGACCATTCTCTTCATTATCTACAAACAAGACATCTTCCATTAACTGCCCTGAAGCATAATATTTCTTGACTTGTCCCTGTATGGTATTATTTTGATAGTAACTAATCAATTTCAGTTCACCAGTTTCGTAAAATACCTTATACTCGCCTTCAAGAGCACCATTTTTGTAATTTTCCTCAATTTCAGGATTTCCATTTTCATAGAAAATGACCCGCTTTCCTGATTCTATACCTTCCTTATAATTAGCTTTAGAAACCAATTTTCCATTATAATAAGACTCATATATACCATTACGAGTACCCTCTTTATCGACTTGATACTTTTCCAATAAATTACCTTCTTCATCCTTTACCTCAACAAATCTTTCGGACGAGCAAGCCATTACTAATAATGTTAGAAAAAGGAAATATGAATATATTCTCATGTTATATTGTATTAGACTATTCAGAACGAAGATAATACTTAAGTTATTTTCATAAGTAGTACTGAAATGAAACCTCAAACTTTAAATTTCAACAAAAAATCCTTAATGCATTCATTGAAATCTTCTTGCTGTTCAAACATGAATTTCACCTTAATGGGTAATACATAAATATTTACCCCCCACTCATAAAATTGTTGTCGGTAAGGTTCCAGTCGCATAGCATCCTTTTCAGTGGTCAAAATGATTTTATTTTCACTGTCCATATTATCATATACCTTCTTTTGATATCTCAAATCCTCATCCGTAAAAGGATGATGGTCCTCATATTCAAGGTGCTGTATAGATCCTACTCGAGGTTCGAGATAATCTAATAGATAATCAGTATTAGCAATAGCACTTATGAGCAAAACATTTTGTGCTCCATCCAATTCCAAGCGATTATTGATATGAATAAAATGATAGGGCAACTGATACTCATACTTACTGAAAAACATCTTTTGATGGTCATACGGTTGTATCTCATCTATTAGTTTCTTCCTATCTTCTTGGGTTATATCTTCTGGGCATTTGGTGATGATAATAATATCAGCTCTTTTATATGCCTTTTTCCACTCTCTCAATCTTCCCACTGGCAAGAGATGATCACGCGTAAAGGGAAGTTCGTATTGTGTCAATAAAATATTTAAACCAGGAGTTACTGCTCTATGTTGATATGCATCATCTAGCAATATGGTCTGTACATTAGGATGATGCTGTAAAATCATGGGTATTCCAGTATTTCGACTCTCACATACTGCCACTACCAGATCCTTATACTTTCGCTTATACTGTATAGGTTCGTCTCCAACGGTTTCTGCTGTATCTTGATATTGGGCTAACTTAAACCCCTTGGTTTTACGCATGTATCCACGACTCAATGTGGCTACATCTATATATGGCTTAAGTAATTCTATTAAATATTCAACATGAGGAGATTTACCTTGACCTCCCACTGAAAGATTACCTACATTAATTACAGGAATACTAAATTTTGTTGCTTTCAATAATCCAGTATCATAAGACACATTACGAAACCACACCCCTATCCCATAGAGCAATGAGAAAGGACTTAGAAGTATACGTGCAATTAATTTTTGTAACAATTTATTTCCGTTTTTTTTGTCGAAGCTACTTTATAATGATAATATTTGGTTTGCGAGCAATTGGTTTTTATTTCTCACACATGATACTTATTTCATCAATTTTTCCACTGGAAAGTCTTGATCATATGGTCTATATCTTCTTTGACAAAATCATGAACGATCTTCATCGAATCAGGGTTTACTTTACTATTAAAATATAAAGAAGCTCTAAAAAAATGTTGTGTCGTATCACTTAAATAAAATTGATAAGGAGTCGCCACTGGGCCTTTAATATCAAACAATAATCCTCCTACTCCTTGTTCATTTTGAATTATATTTTCTTCTCGAAAATTAGCCTTCACATTATGCTTACCTACTATTTTAAAAGCATCTTGTATTAGCGTACCAAACATGTCCTTTTCTATCTTGGTGTAATCACAATATATAGAAGCGTTTAGATCTGGAAATTCCATATTGAACCAACATTCATTCGCTGCTTGATTTCCGTATTGATACTTATCTTGCTTGATAACGGCATACTTTGGATAATCAAAAGAGTAATTACAATCTTTATTCACGTATGATTGATAGCCTCTCTCCGGAAAATCTACTCTAGGAAACATCCTCGGCTTAGGCACCGGTACTGGAGGTTCTCCACAACTCATTAGAACTACACAGAATACTAGTAGAACACTTATGTACTTTATTATTTGCATTAGATTTTTTAGCTAAATGATTATGATGTGAGTTTGTGAAATTATTTTTTTCTCACATTAATTTTTTCAATTCTTCTTTTACTTACACTGATCACTTTCAAAATTAATCCTCCGACATTTAATTCTTTTTCTTGCTTAGGTATCACTCCAGTGATTTCGAGAATCAATCCAGCTAAGGAATCAGCCTCACCCTTATCACCATCAAATATAGATGTATCCTCTCCTATGATCCTACAAACATCATTCAACAAGGTCTTCCCTTCGAATATATAGTTGTCTTTTCCGATTTGAATAAATTCTACTTCCTGATCCTCATCAAATTCATCTCTTATATCTCCGATCACCTCTTCCATGATATCTTCCAAGGTAACGATACCTGCACTTCCTCCGTATTCGTCTACTACGATCGCCATATGCATTCGCTTCGATTGAAATTCTTTAAGGAGCTCGTCGATCTTTTTAGATTCTGGCACATACAAAATTTGATCTCTAATAAGTGTCTGCCATTTAAAATCGTTTTCTTCTTGTGTATGTCCTAAAAGATCTTTGACATATAACATACCTCTAATAGTATCAAAATCTTCTTCGTATACAGGTATCCTAGAAAATCCAGATTCTTT
>CALBEE010000155.1 GCA_937927575.1 uncultured Saprospiraceae bacterium
GATATTAATGGTTGTCAAGCGAGTAGTTCAGTGAATGTATTTACTTACCCTGAAGTGAATCCAACTATTGGCGGTAGCACAACTTACTGTCCTGGAGGTAATACCACGCTCGATGCAGGAAGTGAATATATAGCATGGGAATGGAGCACAGGTGAGATGACCTAGACGATACAATTCGCAATGGAGACCACTGTATCTGTCACTGTCACTGACGATAATGGATGTACAGGATCTACTTCTACAGAGATTACCGAAGAACCATCTCTTTCTCCTTCTATTCTCGGTGATTTACAAATATGTGAAGGAGAATCCACCATTCTAGATGCAGGATCTGCATTTGATACTTGGGAATGGAGTACTGGAGATATGACACAAACTATTGAAGTCACAGAAGCAGGAATTTATTCTGTATTCGTTACTCAAGGTACTTGCAGCGGATCTGGAGAAGTCGAAGTGATTGTCAATGCGCTACCTACTCCTGAAATCACTGGACCAGAAAATATTTGTGTGGGTGATATCGGAACGCTTTCTGTTATCGGAAGTTACAATACGTATGCATGGTCTACGAATTCCAATCTAGAATCGATTATAGTTTCTGATCCTGGATTGTATACGCTTACCGTAACTGATGGAAATGGATGTACCAATTCTACTTCTTATGAGGTGATTGAAGTTCCTCTTCCAACGCCAGAGATTTCAGGTGATCCAAACTTTTGTCCAGACGGAAGCACTACACTTAGTTTAGTCGAATCTTATGACACTTATCAATGGTCAACCGGAAGCTCTAATCCAACTATTGATGTTTCGATGACTGGTCAGTATACAATAACCGTAACTGATACAAATGGCTGTTCTGGTAATAGTGCTATCAATGTATTTATGTACCCAGAAGTCGATCCAAGTATTGGTGGAAGTACGACTTATTGTCCTGGTGGTAATACCACTCTGGATGGTGGATCTCAATATGTCCAATGGGAATGGAGCACTGGCGAAATGACTCAAACGATCCAATTTGCAGAAGAAACTTTAGTGACTTTGACAGTTACAGATATCAATGGCTGTACTGGTAGTTCTTCTGTAATGATCACTGAAGAGCATTCTCTTTCTCCTCAAATATTAGGAGATCTAGATATCTGCGAAGGCGAGTCTACTACACTTGATGGTGGATCTGCATTCGATACTTGGGAATGGAGTACTGGTGATATGACTCAAACCATTGAGGTAAGCGCATCAGGAATTTATTCTGTATTTGTAACGCAAGGAACTTGTAGTGGATCTGGAGAAGTAGAAGTGATTGTCAATCCTCTTCCTTTGCCAGAAATAGAGGGCGAACTAAGCATATGTGTAGATGCCACAAACTCATTAACCGTCAATAGTAATTTTGAGATGTACAGCTGGTCTACAGGATCTAACCTACAGTCAATTGATATCACTGAAGCCAACATTTACACTGTTACCGTCACTGATATTAATGGATGTACTAATTCTTCATTCGTAGAAGTGATGGAAGTACCATTACCAACACCTGAAATCAATGGAGATCCTAATTTCTGTATAGGGGAAAGTACAGAATTAGGTCTAACAGAAACTTATGAAATTTATAGCTGGTCAACCGGAAGTGATGAGCCTACGATAAATGTATCTACAGTAGGCCAGTACATGGTGACGGTTACTGATATCAATGGATGTGAAGGAAGTGTTTCTATTAATATTTTTCAATATCCAGATGTGCAGCCTATCATAGGTGGAAGTACATCCTACTGTCCTGGTGGTACAACTACCTTAGATGGCGGCAGTCAATATGTAGCTTGGGAATGGAGTACTGGTGATGTAACACAAACTATTCAAGTCAATCAAGAAACAACTATCACCTTAGAAGTGACAGATATAAATGGATGTACGGGTAGCTCTTCTGTGATGATTACAGAAGAAGAATCACTTACTCCTTCTATCATTGGCAACCTAGAAATTTGTGAAAACGAAACGACTACACTCGATGGTGGTTCATCCTTCGATACGTGGTTATGGAGTACGGGTGACATGACGCAGACTATTGAAGTTTCTGAAGCAGGAGTATATACACTTGAAGTGACATTAGGTACCTGTAGCGGTGAAGGTGAAGTTACTGTGATCGTAAATCCTCTACCAGAACCGTTGGTTGATGGACCAGAAAGTATTTGTTTTGGTGAAGACGCAGTGCTAACTTCAATCGACAACTATCCTGTGTATCAATGGAGCAATGGTGATATTACTAAATCCACAAATATCTCTAATCCTGGAACATATACTCTAGAAGTAACTGACGATAATGGATGTACTGCTTCTACCAGTTTTACCGTCATTGCGAAGCCTACCCCAACACTTAATAATATTATGTCTGTTTGTGGCGAAGATAAAGACACGTATGATGTGACATTCTCAACGACGGCAGATGAAGTCAGTTGCGCAACATACACCGTTGAGTCTTTAGGAGGAATAGATTACGCAGTGAATGAAATAGATACTAATGATGTCATCCAAATTTATCTCCTCGATACCGAATCAATGTGTGATACTACTATCACAATCGATAAGCCTAATTGTGCTTGTAGTGCTTTGGCAGATCCTGGTCCTGATGGAATATTAAATTGTGAAGTGGAAGAAATATTATTGGGAACAACTAACACTTCTCAAGGAGCAAATTACACGTACGAATGGACAGATGAAAATGGTACTGTCGTTTCGAATGAGCTACAATATATGGCATCGGAAGAAGGAGTCTTCACGCTTGAAGTATTTGATGCAGACTTTGATTGTTCAGTTTCAGAAAGTGTGATCGTAGATAATATTATCAGTGATCCATCAGCAGAAATTTTTGTTGATCCAGGTACGATCATTGACTGCGAAATTGGTGTAGTAACATTAACCTCTGCTAATGAAGAAAATGTGAGTTATACTTGGACCACCACTACTAATGTCGTTGAAGCACTTTCCATTAATATTGAAAATGGAACTACAGTGATATTATTAGCTACCGACACTATTACTTTATGTACCAATACTTCTTCTATAGAAATAACAGATAACGAACAATATCCATTAATCGAAATTGCAGATCCAGAAGATTTAACTTGTATCACAAGCGATGTACTACTGGATGCAACCAATTCACAAAATAGTCCAGATATCACTTACTCATGGACAGATGAAAATGGTATAAACCTTGGCGATGAGGAGCAATTAACAGTAGGCGCTTCTGGATGGTATTATTTACAATTAGAAGATGTAGTTAATGGTTGTATTAATGACGATAGCATTTTTGTTGCGGAAAACATCGAAGCACCATCAGTTATGGCTCAAGATGATTTACTACTTCCTTGTGACGAAACCAGTGCTACGATTTCAGCAAGCGTAGAAGGAAATGCGGATATAGTTTGGTCTACGAATACTGGCGCTATTTCTAGTGGAACAAACGAAGAAGTTGCTGTCGTAACCTCAGTAGGAGTATACTACTTTACCGCTACCAATTCAGTAACTGGATGTACAGCCATAGATTCCATAAACGTGATGTCTAACGATGATAAAGTATCCGAAGTATTTTTAGATACTCGTCAGCCAGAATGCTGGGGTGATGAGACCGGTGACATGACCATAACGGTATTAGCTGGTGGTACTCCTCCATTCTTGTATTCCATTGAAAGTGCAGGCTTAAGTAATGACGACGGTGTATTTAACAATCTACTTCCTGGTGAGTATGAAGTATTAATCACAGATGCTTTAAATTGTGTATTCTTGGCTGAATTTGAAATCACTGATGTGGAAGAAGTGACTTTTGAAAGTCCTACGGCTAATATAAATTTAGATTACGGGAATGACACCACTTTAGTACTCGAGACAAATCTCGATCTAGATGAAATAGAAACGATTACTTGGACTCCAGATATCGAAGGTTCTTGTAATACATGTCTAGAGATAGATGTTGAAAATGCAACTCAGGGACAAACTTATCAAGTGACACTTTTAGATATCTATGGTTGTGAAGTAACTACCACGATTCGACTAGATGTCAACATCAATGTAGATATTCATGTACCGAATATTATAAATCCTAACTCGACTGGAGGAAATAGTACAATATTCCCACAGACAAATCTTGAAAATCTGGAAGTATTAGAATTCTATATTTACGATCGCTGGGGAGAGTTGGTTTATGTAGCTAGAAATTTCCCATTAAATGATCCAAGCTTTGGATGGGATGGCACCTTCAAAGGGCAAAATGTTGTGCCAGGCGTTTACGTTTATTATATGAATGTAGCCATTCCAGGATTAGAAAATCAAGCTATTGCTGGAGATGTGACTGTGATTTATTAATAGCATTCATGATCTAAGTTGCGGCAAGACATCCAAGGCTTTAAAACCTTGGAGGTCTTTTATTTTTAAGTAACATTCTGACAAGATCTAACGTTTTAAAATTAATTAAATCGAATAAAATGAAATCAATTTACTTATTCATTCTTTTATTTGTGTTTAACTCAGGAGTGGCGCAAACAAAGCAAGAAAGTCAGAAAACAATTACACCCATCCTAATCAACAAATCGGCTTTATCTGGAATAGGACTTAAGCAAATCGACCAACCTAATGACCCAGCAAAAGAATTTTATCAACGAAGAATTTGTTGGGGAGACGAACTAGGAATATTTATAGTTTCTACTAATTCTTACACGAATAAAATGAAAAATTTCCCCTTTGACGAATATGTATATATGCTACATGGAGAAGCTGAAGTCAGACCCTTGTCTGGAGAAAAGCAAAGGTTCAAATCAAGAGAGCATTTCTTTGCGCCCAAAGGTTTTACTGGTGAATGGGAAATTATAGCAGGTGAGAATTTACATTATGAACTTTCTGTAATCTCAACTAAAAGAGCAGACTCTACAGCCACTACTACTTCTGATCAACACTTACTTATAGATCCTCTTTTACTCGCTGGAACTCATATTACATTTGATCAAGAAGGTAGCTACCAAAAAGAAATTGTCCAGGGAGCAGAGCTCACATTTTCGCTACATGCTGAAAAACCTAGAAGTGTTGAAATAGATAATTCTAAAGAACAAGTGGTACATGTACTAAGTGGAGAAATTACTATCACAACACCAGATGATTTGATCCATACTTTTCATACAGGTGATTTTTTTATAATTCCTAGTGGCTTAAAAGGCCAATGGAAAAGTTCAGGACATAGTCTTGCTAAATATCTTGTTGTCCAACGATCATGGTAGTTTACTCGATGAAATAATAATTGAACAAAAGCGCCATTAACTATCCTAATTTCAGCATACTTTATATAAATCACTCATCTATTCATTGTATCATTCAATCAATATTACATAGCTTGCGGTTCAATGAGACACTTCATACATTTAGCATATCAGGGTACTAAGTATCGTGGATGGCAACGACAGGCCAAAGAAAAAAGTGTACAGGCTACCATCGAAGATCAATTGTCTAAGATGCTCAAAAAAAAGACTATAATCCATGGCTGTGGCAGGACCGATGCTGGAGTCCATGCAAGCCAATATTTTGTGCATGCTGACATTCCTGCCGATCTCGAATACAATCCAATTGAAAGACTCAATCATATACTTCCAGATGATATCGCCATCTATGAAATCATACCTATGGACGATCCACATTGCAATGCGCAGACAGACGCCATTGCCAGAAGTTATGAATACCATATGCATTTTGACAAAATCCCTCGACTCAAGGATAGCAGCACTTACTTTAAAGTAAAAGAACTCGATGTCCAAGCTATGCAAGAAGCGGTAAATATTATTTCAAATACTGAAGATTTTAGATCATTATGCAAAGGCCCAGATATTTATAAACATACCAGATGCAATGTGCAAGCGGTTTCTTTGGAAGTGTCACCCGATAATAAAAGAATGATTTTTTCAATTACCGCTAATAGATTTTTAAGAGCGATGATTCGAAATATCGTCGCTAGATTAATCGATATTGGAAAAGGAGAATTAGCGCTAGAAATTTTCAAAGATATAGTGAGTCACCAAAAAGAATTTGAATTTCCTTTTCATAAACAGGCACCACCCACTGGTTTATATTTGAGCAAAGTCATTTATCCTTATTTGAAAAGAGATGTGCGGAAGTAGCTTAATAGAATAACAGAGAATATTTCTCCACTACGGTCGAAATGCAAATCAAACATCAAACCTTGATTCTTCGACTCACTTTGTTCGCTCAGAATGACAAGGTTAGATCTAACTCAGGATGACAAGATCAATGGAGTTTATCATCCCTGTAGCCCCTTCAAAGGTCTTGCACTGAGTCAAGTCGAATGTGGACATGTCGCCAGACTTAAATCATCTTTAGAACTTTAATCTACTTAAACAGTCAAACCCCTGAAGAGCAAACATCTTTAATTCACGAATCAATAGGCAATTCTTCTTCTGAACGGCCATGTCTTATTTGTATCTCTTTGAAGAGATTATAGAGTGATCAATAAGTTACAATTCAGAAAAATTGACAAATAATTTTCCAAACAACTAAATCAGATCATCATCCCTGTAGTCCCTTCAAAGATCTTGCATTGTGATTCAAGTCGAATGTGGACATATCGTCAGACTTAAATCATCTTCAGAACTATAATCGACTTAAATAGCCAAATCCCTAAAGAGCTAACATCTTTAATTCTCGAATCACAAGGTTATTATTCTTCCCAACGGCCATGTCCTATTTATATCTCTTTGAAGAGATTATACAAATGATCAAAAAGTTAGAATTCAGAAGAATTGAAAAATAATTTTCCAAACAACTAAATCAGTTCAACATCCCTGTAGTCCCTTCAAAAATCTTGCACTGAGTCAAGTCGAATGTGGACATATCGCCAGACCTAAATCATCTTTAGAACTATAATCGACTTAAATAGCCAAACCCCTAAAGAGCTAACATCTTTAATTCTCCAATCACAAGGTAATTATTCTTCTCAACGGCCATGTCTTATTTGTATCTCTTTGAAGAGATTATAGAGATGATCAATAAGTTACCATTCAGAAGAATTGAAAAACAATTTTCCAAACAACTAAATCAGATCATCATCCCTGTAGTCCCTTCAGAGGTCTTGCACTGAGTCAAGTCGAATGTGGACATATCGCCAGACCTAAATCATCTTCAATAAATCTACCTCAACAGCTAAACACCTCAAGAGCCAATACCTTTTTTTTAATTTTCCACAATCTCATAGCTAGTACTTACCTCAACGGCTTTAGCCAACATAATGACTACCGAGCAATACTTTTCTATCGATAAATCCACGGCCTCTTTCACCTTCTTGTCTTTTAGATTTCCTCTAAGGATATAATGTAAATGCATATGAGTAAAAATTCGCGGAATTTCTTCTCGTCGTTTTCCTTCGACCTCCACTTCAATCGATTCTAATGGCTGTCGCATTTTCTCCAATATCATGACAATATCAATAGTACTACATCCTGCAGCAGATAAGAGTACTCCCTCCATAGGTCCCACAGCATTACCATTACCCAGAGTGATGGATTGCTCTTTAATATTGACACCATGAAATGTCTTGAGATCGTCTGAGGTTAAAGTCACTTTCATATTCGTTTCAATTTTATAGAGAGACATACTAAGCTATATCTTCTAGTTTCATTATTTTCATTGCAAAATACAGATTATTGTACAGCATTTTTAAGAGAGTGTTCAAGGATATATTCTCTTTAAATCATAATAACGAACATAAGACAATGAGCAACTACCATATCAAGCATTTAGAAGAATATTTTCAAGTTTATAATAAATCTGTCAATGATCCTGAAACCTTTTGGGGAGAAATTGCAGAAGAGAACTTCATCTGGCATAAGAAATGGGATAAAGTACTCCAATGGGATTTCACCAAGCCAGAAGTTAAATGGTTTGAAGGCGCAAAACTCAATATTACTGAAAATTGTCTTGATAGACATCTTATAACGAGAGCAGATAAAACTGCCATACTCTTCGAACCTAACGATCCTAAGGAAGGCGCTCAGCATATTAGTTATCGCACTCTACATGAGCGAGTTTGTAGGATGGCCAATGTGCTCAAAGAGCAAGGCGTAGAGAAAGGTGATAGAATTTGTATTTACTTACCGATGATTCCTGAATTAGTCTTTACGGTACTAGCCTGTGCAAGAGTAGGTGCCGTACATTCTGTGGTCTTTGCAGGATTTTCTTCTACGGCATTAGCGACTAGAATTAACGACTGTGATTGTAAAATGGTAATTACAAGTGATGGATCCTATCGCGGCAAGAAAACAATAGATCTAAAAGGAATAGTAGATGAAGCCCTTAAAGATTGTCCGACTGTGAATACTGTACTCGTAGCCAAGAGAATCAAAAGCGATATAACAATGGTAGCGAATCGTGATCATTGGTTACAACCTTTAATGGATGCTGCCTCAACGAATCACAAAGCGGAGATAATGGACGCAGAAGATCCATTATTCATACTGTACACTTCAGGATCTACAGGCTCACCTAAAGGTATGCTACATACTACTGCTGGTTATATGGTCTACTCTTCTTACACTTTCAAAAATGTATTTAACTATCAAGAAAATGATGTGTATTGGTGTAGTGCAGATGTAGGTTGGATTACTGGACATAGCTACATCATATATGGACCATTGGCCAATGGAGCGACTTCCATTCTTTTTGAAGGTGTACCGAGCTACCCTGACTATGGTAGGTTTTGGGAGGTGGTAGAAAAGCATGGTGTAAACCAATTTTATACTGCACCGACGGCTATCAGAGCATTAGCAAAAGAAGGATCTGCCTTTCCAGAAAAATATAATCTTTCCAGTCTCAAAGTTTTAGGTACTGTAGGCGAACCGATTAATGAAGAAGCATGGCATTGGTATGATGACCATGTAGGTAGAAATAATTCTCCTATAGTAGACACCTATTTTCAAACGGAAAATGGAGGGATCATGCTTACACCTCTACCCTATATCACACCTACCAAACCTACCTTTGCTACATTGCCATTCATAGGCATACAGCCAGCATTGATGGATGAAAATGGAAAAGAGATCAAAGGCAATCAAGTGAGTGGACGCCTTTGCATAAAATTTCCTTGGCCATCCATCGCAAGAACGATTTGGGGTAATCATCAACGCTATAAAGAAACTTACTTCACTGCATTCAAAAATAAATACTTTACGGGTGACGGCGCATTACGAGATGAAAGTGGATACTATAGAATCACAGGAAGAGTCGATGATGTAATCATTGTTTCTGGGCACAATCTAGGTACCGCTCCTATAGAAGATGCTATCAATGAACATCCAGATGTAGCAGAAAGTGCTATCGTAGGATATCCACATGACATCAAAGGAAATGCCCTTTATGGATACATCACTCTTAAAGCCAGTGGCAAATCCAGAGATGAAGATACCCTCAGAAAAGAAATCAATCAAACGATTACTGAGCATATTGGTCCTATTGCGAAATTGGATAAAATTCAATTTAGTGATGGACTACCAAAGACGCGTAGTGGAAAAATCATGAGACGTATCCTTCGTAAAATCGCTCATAATGAATCTGACAATCTTGGAGATATCAGTACGTTATTAAATCCAGAAGTAGTGCAGAGTGTGATTGATAATGCGTTATAGTTTGCGATGAGAGTATTCCATTATTCTTAATAAACTTAAAAATAATGGAATACAATTTTTCTTCGTTCTACTATGGATTACCATCAAAAGGTTGACTTGAAATTCCAGTACTAGGAATTTGATCCATGTAACATTGAATAAAATTAATCCAGTATTGAGCGTTTTCAGGATCATTTTGGATATTATCATTCAATCTATCTAAATAACTTTCATAATTACTTTGACCTGAAGAACTAAGAACCAAAACTTGATTAGAACTTATTCCGTTTGTTAGAGTTGGTGAACCGACTTTATTAGTTCTATCATCATCAAAAAAATCAATATCTACTCCAGAAATATAGCCTAGATTTTCTGTTTCATAATGCATAGCTAAATCATAAAGCGCTGCACAAATACCATATTGACATGCATCGTTAACACTTCCATAAGGAACAACACCAATATTTACATAATCTAATCCAGAACAAGGTTCATTTCGAACTTCGATACTTTGCGATAAAGTGTTAACCTCTTCAGATTCGAAACTTTCCTTTTGGCAACTTATAATACCGAATAACATAATCAATAAAAAAATCTTTTCCATAACATAATTTATTAAATTTAACTAAATGCACTTTATCTACTTTGAGTAGAAGTTTTTTCAATTGAACTGATTCTTAAAACCCCCTAACTGAAAATAGAGCAAGCTATCATCAATTAATACCACTTGAAAAGAAAACGTAACCAGAAAAGAAAGGTAAATTCACAATTTACTTAAAGACTATATAAAGTAATATAATTCAATCATAGTATTTTTAGAAAAACTGATAGTGGTAAAATCATGAGACGTATTCTAAGAAAAATCGCTCATAATGAATCTGATAATCTAGGAGATATTAGTACGTTATTAAATCCAGAAGTAGTGCAAAGTGTGATTGATAATGCATTGTAAGAGATGAATGATAGCTTCAGTACAAGCCACTTTAATAATAGATTAGTTGAGGCAATGACGCCAAAGGAATTCTGCTTAACTAGATTATACTAAAGATCTCCGAAGATTCTAAAGCTTCAGAGATCTTCGTATCCCTACCTTTTTATCTCCACAACTCTCCCCTCACTATGCGCTCCAAACTCTGGTGCATACATACTCTGAATATAGGCTATTCCTGTCGAGAATGATCCTGGAATACTCGCTCTCATATCATATTCTATCATATAAGTACCAACAGGCAAATAACTGATGAAGAAATGTGTCGCCAAATCTTTTGTGCTTTGGTAATATCCCAATCCATCTTGCCATTTGTACCGACTAATGACATCAACTGGCTCCATGCCGGATGCTCTCATATCTTTTAGATGTACATACTCCATCGGTCTATCTACCACCACTTTGAGTTTCACTCTGATTCTATCTCCAGTATTAATCGCATCATTTACTTTGACTTCAGATACTCTTTCTCCTTGGTCGGTCATGTTCACTTTATAGATTTTACGATCAATTGTCAATGGGTTGTCCTCGTATGATTTTATATTGTCTAACTGCTCCCAGTATTGATAATATGCAGCACCCCAAGCTACACTTTCATTTGGATTAGTAAGCGTTATGGTGCCCATTTCAGAATTGATCTGATCATTATTCCAAGATTTTTTATAGTAGCCTGTGCCAGCTTCTATCGAACTTTTATCAAGAATAATCTCCTTTCCTCCTACCTGAGCTTTCACCAATTCCGACTCTATCACCCAATCGTTAATCTTGCGATCTTTCTGTAATAGTAAAGCGTATATAGCTGCAGCAGTCGCCTTCGTTGTTTTCCAATTTGTAGTTTGTTTTTGCTTAAGCAACCATATTTTGGTATTCTCTGCAAAATCCACATCTTCATCCACAAATGCGAAAAACTCCATCAACATAGCATGCGTTTCTATTGGCAATTGATGCCAATAAAAGCCATTATCAGTTCTCCAGTATGTTCCTAATTCTTCATTAGTCAAGGCCCTCTCTTTGAGTGACGCTTTTATTTTTTGAACCGTTTCTTTCTCTATACCATCTCTGTGAAAAGCGAGTCCCATCATACCTTGTAAGTAAATACCCTTCTTGTTCCAATGTGCTCTGGCTTGAGCATAATAAAAGTCTAACGCTTCTTCCACTTTAGCATTTTTAGGTACATTAGGATAAAAACTTCTTACATACATATAATGCACTACCATGTGGGTAAGATATTCTCCACCTTTACCATCTTTTTTGATTTCGAATTGCTTGAGAAGCTCTCCATCAATGTATTGAAGTGCATTAGTAATCAATCCATCATCTTTAAAATCTTCAATTCCTAGAGTTCGTAAATGTCCCAAATCTTCCAGTAGATACTGAGTAATATACCAGCTATCTCGTCCTCCCGGAAACCATGGAAAACCACCATTACTCATTTGTCTCTGCTCTAGCATTTTCCACGTTTGCTCCATTTCATTGGACATTCGATTCAGATCAAATAACAATCCTATATTTCGTTTTTGCGTTTCTTCCGATTGCGCTGCTCTGACCCATGGTGTCTCTTCAAGCATTGCAGATTTGAGTTCTTGATTTTTACTCAAATTTGAAAGTAGTGCATTACTATCTTTACCTTTCCATCTATCAAATACATTCTTCAACTTTGGATGGGCATTGGCCACAGTACTCGCCAAAGCATTAGAATAATATCGATTCATAATTTGCTCTGTACATTCGTGCGGGTACTCCATCATATAAGGTAATGCCTGCACAGCATACCAAACCGGATGAGAAGTAACTTCTACTGTATATTTAAATGGACTAGCGGTTTTACTTTTGTCAGAAAGCGAAGACATTGAAAACGTTTTCTGCTCACCTCCTTTGATATGCATAGGCATCGTTTCTGTAACCAATTGACGATTACTCAAAAGTGCAACCGTATTTTCTTCTCCATCAGTATGCTCTGCAGATTCAGCTGTAATCCGATACATAATTGCAGTTTGCAAATCTTCAGGAATTTTACATTTCCAAGATACTACATCCGAAGCCCCAGCTTCCATTTCAAAAGAAGAAACGTTTTTTTCAACCACAAAACGATCCGTAACTTCTTCCATTGTCAAGGCATCGTAGAATTTGATCTGGGCATTACCATTTTGACTTATCTTCGATAGATTAGCTACTTTTGCAGTAATTTCTATTTGATCTCCTTGCCTCAAGAACCGAGGTTTATTAGGAAAAATCATCAAGGGCTGACTCGTTTTCACCTCTCTACTATCAATCCCGTATTGGAGGTTTTTAGTATGAGCCAATGTTTGTAATTTCCAACTTGTCAATGCTTCATTCATCTTAAATGAGAAAATCAAAGCACCATCTTTATCGGTTTTAAGCAATGGGAAAAAGAATACCGTTTCGTTCAAATTTTTTCTAATAGATGGAGGTTTTGGTCCAATGCCTTGATCGACATTATTTTTCTGATCTTCTACTTCTGTTGTAGTGGCATTTACGTCACCTACATTCATGGCTACAAAGTCATTATCCATTGCCATTTCAGCTTCTTCCGCCATTGCAGGTGCCGCTTGACCACGCAACATGATCTGACTGTCTTTAGATCTTTTAGAACTGCGAATACCATATCCTGTCCTTTGCATCAAAAATTGCATCAATCTTGGATATCTAATGTCAGGACGTCGTTCATTTTGAATTCTATTCCATTGATAATTAGAATTTCGTAGCATTAAAGAGTTATACCCATATGTACTAAAATGAACCTTATTATAAAAACTAGGATACCATGAAGCGCTCCAATCATGGCTACTAAACATATCTAATGAACTATCATACATACTTACTAAAACTTCCGCAGCAAGCTGATCCTTATCGATACCAGAGACGATCATTTTCCATTCCTGTTCTGAGCCCGGCAACATATTATCTCTAATAGTTTCATATCGTATATCTAGGTCTTTACTTGTCCAATCCACTGGTACATTTACAGTTTCGCTTACTATTCTATTATCATGTATATATTGCAAATGCACTTTGATATCACCTTTATCTTTATCCTCTACGTAGAATTTTAATTCTTCTAAACTATTTGCTGTAAAATGGCTTACATTATATTTTTTACCAAAAGATTCTATGGTATACATGACTACTGTCTTGTCAGGACTACCAAAAGTAATCTTCACCCAATCCCCAGGTTGGTATTTTTTTTGATCTAATTTATAATACAACCTTTGCGCATACGGAAACTTGCCATTTTCAAAATCAGTTACTACGACTATCCGTTCAATTGATACTCCATCTTGTCCCTTAGCGACAATCTTATATGTGCCTGCCTGCAATATCTCATCTAATTGGATAACAGCTTCACCATTTAGATTAAATCTATATTCTTGTACTTTTTTCCCTTGTTTCCAAGTATTGGGATCCAAAGATCCAGGTTCACCATATTGAGATAATACATTAGCATACTCACTTTGTGAAATAATAGAAGTATCTACTTTTTCCCAATACCTTTTCCTAAGATGTTTGTCTGGAGCATTCAACTGAAAAATTTCAATAACACCTTCAGACTTTGCATCTTGTTGAGCATGATTCTTTGCATTGATCTTTATTGAATTCAAACCCTTATTATCCATCACATCTTGTACTTCCAATGCCAAAATATATGGTGCAATTCCCGCGTAAAGCGTATATGTATTTGATCTGGTTTCACCTGAGATATCTGTAACCTCTACTGTAACAATAAAATGAAAACTTGGATTTCTACTATTATCTACTTCACTACCTGCATCTAGTTGGACTTCAAAATTAAATTCACCATTGGCATTACTTAAGGTCTTACCTTGTGCCAGTAATTCGTCATTACTTTGAGAAGATCCATATCCTCTATAATACCTCCAATAAGGATAAATGGTTTTTCTATATACCGTATAACTTACTGCAGCATTATCTATATTGGATCCAGCAAAAGTTTTAGCAGAGCCTGACAAATTAACGGTTTGTCCTAATGCATAATTAGATGTAAGCGTATCGATTTCGACTTCAAAAGTAGGTCGCTTGTACTCTTCGACTTGTATTCTTTTTTGACCAAAACCAGCATCTAAAGTAAAAGTACCAGTAAGTCCACCTGTAGGCAAAGTAAATTGTCCATTGATACTTCCAAACTCATTACTCTTTAAAGAAATCGTTTCTATTTCTTGATAATTAGCATCTCTAATCACCAATGTCACTGGATGATTAGCCGCGACAGAAGGAATTTGATTAGCATCTCTTTGCATCACAATTCCTTTAAAAAAGACTACCTGTCCTGGCCTATATATAGATCTATCTGTGAAAAATTCTATGCTATGATATATGTTTCCACTATAGTTTCTACTCGCATTATGATACTTTCTCAAATTAAGTACATCCTCTCCATTTTTGACTACTACAGATATTTGATTTCTATTATCCGATTTATAGGTAGCTAATCCTTTACCATCTACTTTTATAGTAGTCAGAAATACATTTTCAGATCTTCGAGCTTGCGCATTATATCTACTAGTATATAAATCTAATGTCGCAAACTGAAGAATCTTACTATCTCCTCTATCTTTTACTAAAAATTTTAATTCGCCACTTTGATCCGACACTTGGGTATAACTAATTCTAGAAACGTGAAACAGAGCGTGATAATAAGCATTACTAAAATTCTCATTATCCGAAGTGACTATGACGTAGCTTCCAATTGGTAATCCTTCTACATAAGCTTCAGTGCTTTGCATAGTATATTTACCATTATTGGGCAAATCAAGCGACCATTTTTTTATGGGAGATTCTTTTTCGACAATTTCCATAATCGCATTACGATCTCGCTGATACATATCATCCATCATTCCAGCCTCGACCTTAATGATCTTACCATAAACTTTTGATACATTTTTAAAATCTAATCTATAAAGAATAGGATCATTCGGAAGATAGACTTCTTCAACTGTAACTTGCAATTCTTCTTTTTTGATTCTATTAATTAGATTTTTACAATCCACAGCGCCTTCAGAATTTGGAAATCTTTTTATAGCCTCTTCACAAGTTGCAATTGCATTTAAATTTCCATCCTTAAGATTAGGTCCTATTTGTTGATTAGCTAAAGCAAATAATACTTTAGTACTATAGATACTTTCTTTTCGATTCTTAGCTAACCTATCTAATGCGGAGATATAGTCAATTTTACTTTCGGCATACTTAGAAAATTCAAATACCTTCTGTAAGCGATTGAGATCTTGACGAACAAAAGCTTCCCTATCGCCTTCAGTATGCTCTAGTAAATCTTGATATATTTTGAGTATTCTTTGAGGTATCGAAACTTGCTGAATATCTAATGCTCTAAAAGATTTAGCATCTGCAAAATATGTATCATTAGTGATCATAAAATCACCAATACCACCATCTACAAATCTGCTAATTTCTTGATATGACTGAATAGTCTTTTCAGCGAATAGAATATATAGTGTAGGAATATATTCTTTTCCGGAATCGGTATAATCGGCATTACTCTTTCCGCTATTCATTAAGATATCTCCGTACTCCCCTATTGGAATATCTAGTGTCTTATAATTCTTTATGGCCAGAGAATATTGTTCAATGATTTTATCGACCCAAGTCACTTTCGACCAAGTTTTGAAATCATCTGAGATTACATCTTCACTTACTGCTGTTCTATTGGCTATCCTAAAACCATTATTTCTAAGATATTGCTTATAAAAATCGGCTAATACAATTCTATTAATCGCTTCTACTTCATCCGATTTACTTGTGGCAATTTTCTCTTGCAAATAACGAATTGCTTGATCTAATCCGTCTTCCTCTGTGGTAAGTTTATAGCTGGCCAAGTAGCTAGTCGCTTTGATCTGTTGCGGACGATTGTCTTCATCTTCTGCAGCTTCCGCGATATCATTAACTTTGGCAATCACAGATTTAGGTAAGTTATCTTGAGCGAGCTTCTCTACTTCTTTCCAAGCCTTAGGAAAATCAAAATTATCGGAAGATGATCGCATACTCATAAGCAAGGTGGCCATTACTATCAGACCAAGGATATTTTTATAGTTCATACAGATAAATTTCATCATAAGCTATACGCTATTTATTGAGACGTACACTTACAGGACGAGGGTTGTATTATTATTACATTTATTTAAGTCTTAAAATTTCATTAAGATAAAGTTTTAGGGCTTGAGCAGTTAAGTATTGAGCTTTTTTCATCTCTGAAGCGCCATAAAGAGCGCAATAACTCTATAATTGAAAACCTTATACACACAGCCGCTTAACAGCTAAAACCCAATTTCATAAGCATTTAACACCTATTTCTTCAACACCAGATATTCATTATCCAATCTGACACCTATCTCATGCATACTTTCTTGTAAATAGGTCAAAATCCGTTTCCTTTTATTATGTGGCCAATAGCGCAAATAATCGTATAACTTTACTCTAGGCGTATTACTCAATATCTTGAGGAGATGTTTATCTAATTGTTCTTGGGTAGTACTATCGATTTCTGTCATATGCGATCCTCGACATACATCACATGTGCCGCAATCCCTAGCTTTCTTTTCACCGAAATACTCTAGAATAAACTTTTGTCTACATCGATCCATTGAAAGATAATCAATCATTGCACTAAGTCTCTTGCTCGTTCTAGATTTGAGTTCATTATATAGCTTCACATTGATAGTGAATGAATCTATTTGCGGTCTAGGTTGTAAAAATGTAATTAAAGGAATCGTTTTTCGCGGTTCATATTTTACGATTTGTTCTTTGTGTAAATGTTTCAAGTAGCTAATTACTTTTTCTTTAGACATTTTAAGATTTTTAGCCACGGTCGCCTCATCTATTTTCACAAACTCTATAAAAAGTCCTTCGTATCTTCTCAACAAAAATCTGAGTATTCTACTCTTATCATCTTCTTTACTAACCAAATCAGAAAAATCACGTTTGCTCGTCGACACAAACATTTGACTTGGTCTATAAAAACCATCGGATAAGGTAAACCACCCATCAGTCACAATAGCATCGATAGCATTCAGTGTTCTTAAGATCGGTAACTTTGCAACCTCGCAAAAATCTATCAAATCAAAATCATAACTTTCTTCTAAGCCCGATCCAGTCGCGATTTTAAGATAAACACAGATTTTACGATATACATCTTTGATAAAATCTATAGAAGGATAATTCTCTTGAAATTGATTAACAGACTTACTAATATCTTGATTACTTATGATAGTTATAGCATAAGCAGCTTCTCCGTCTCTACCTGCCCTACCTGCTTCTTGATAATACTCTTCTATGCTTGGCGGCACATCGGTATGTATGACAAATCTTACATCCGATTTATCTATTCCCATCCCAAAGGCATTAGTCGATACGATTACTCTCGTTTTTCCTGACTTCCAATCCTCTTGAATTTTACTTCGCCTTTCACTCGCTAGTCCAGCGTGATAATACTCCGTTTGAAAATTATATTTATTCAGATGATCAGATATTTCTCTTGTCAATTTTCGATTACGAACATAAATGATACCCGTTCCTTTCATCCGTTTCATAATTGACAAAAGTTCGTTTCTTTTATTATCGGTTTTGATTACCACGAAAGAGATATTATCGCGCGAAAAACTCTTTTGAAAAATTTTGGCATTTTTCATTTTCAGTGAAGCAACAATATCTTCCACCACAGATTGTGTAGCCGTAGCCGTAAGCGCCATTACTGGTATACCTTTAAATCGTTCTCTTAGTTCTCCAATCTCCATATATGCAGGACGAAAATCATGTCCCCATTGCGAAATACAATGTGCTTCATCTACAGCGATCATACTTATATTTGCATTCTGGATCCTGGCCACAAATAAGTCAGATTTTAATCGCTCTGGAGAAACATAAAGTAACTGAGCTGGACCATAGATAAAATTATCATAGGCTACATCTAATTCTTGCATCCTTAATCCTGAGTGTAAAGCAATGGCTGGAATTCCTTTTTCTTTCAATGTATAGATTTGATCTTGCATCAAGGCAATCAAGGGAGAAATCACTATCGTCTTACCTTCTAAAGCCAGCGCAGGTAATTGATAACAAAGTGACTTTCCACCACCGGTAGGAAGCAGGGCTACAGTATCTTTTCCTTCCAAAACCGACTGGATAATTTCTTCCTGCTGAGGACGAAAAGTCTCATAACCCCAATACTGTTTAAGAAGTGAATGAATAGAAGACATTACCAAATTTAAAATGAAATCGCTTTAAAGATCGAAGATAACAAATGGTCTTAGTAATGTAATAGCAAGTATCTAAAAGTAGATTAAGCAATTCATAACAATTTGTATATTTACGTACTTAAATTTACAACTAACTAGGTACCCAACAAAACTTCATCTATTTTATAAATTTCTGCTTAAAAATCAATTGATATGGCATTTTCAAGATCACAAGAATTTCGAACTAACGAGCAACATACGGCGCTCATTTGTCAAGCCCTCTCTCATCCAGCAAGAATCAGAATGATCTCCAGATTGGTCAATGCACAAGAATCGAGTATGGATTACGCCAGCATAACTGCTGACATTCCGCTTAACCCTTCAACCATTTCCCAGCATCTGAAATATCTAAGAAGCAGAAACATCATAGAATATTCTTACGATGATGCCAATTATGTATACAAATTAAAGACGGACAATCCTTTACTTATGGATTGTATCAACGCGATTGTTGCGATGAGTGACCATTTATCCGATCAGAATTTAGATAAAGAATTAGATGGATTAAAAGGATCAGATCTTTAACTAAGCTCAATTAATCACTTATGAAAATTGCCATCATCGCCGCTACTTCTTTCGAAATAGATCCATTACTCCAGCACTTAGAATCAGAAGGCCGAAAAGCCTCTTTCTTTCATTTTGAATATAAAGATCATGAGATCTATCCACTCATCACTGGTATCGGAGCGATGAAGACCGCATTTGCTATGGCTAGATTTAATGAGGCTCCTAGCCTTGACCTAGCTATCAATGTAGGCATCGCAGGTAGTTATAATCGAGAATTGTCATTGGGTAAAGTCGTAAATGTAACGAGTGATCGCTTTGCAGATCTGGGAGTAGAAGAAGCAGACGGATCATTTACAGATGTGTATGATCTTGAACTCGAGGCTAAAAACAAATACCCTTATACTGATGGTGCACTCTTAAATGACGGATTGAAATATAGTTTTGACATTCCTGAGGTAGCCGCATTAACCGTCAATAAAGTACACGGTACACAATCTAGCATAGACAGAATAAGAGCAAAATACAGCGCCGATATCGAAACTATGGAAGGTGCCGGTTTTCATTATGCCTGCAAAAACATGGATATCCAACATGTACAATTAAGAGCCCTCTCCAATTATGTCGAACCTAGAAATAGAGATGGTTGGCAGATAGAATTAGCTATTGATCAACTTAATCAAACAGTTGTAAATCTGCTAGACAATATTGCTAAACCCAAAGAGAAAAATAAAGCTTTTGATTGGTTATAATTGGCAATGTTATTAGTTTTATTAATAGTTTGATAATAAATAAAAGAGAAGCCGATCAGACAACTACTTCCCTAGATAGATAATTAGAATACATCTACCAATTATAACTTTACACACTCCCCTATTTCTAACATCAAAACAAAATTACTGAAGAAGTCTATCTCACTCATCGTTTGATTAATCTTGTATTCCATCTTTAGATCATTCGGTAAATTAGGATTATAAAATTCTCCACGAGATAGGGTTTCGGCTCTATCACAATATCGCTCTAAAGTAAAAGTATCAAAGTCAAATAATATATCCTTCTCTACCTTATGATATTCTATCAGTTCTAATAATTCTGTATATCCCACATCTCTCAAATACATTCGCTTCTCGCCATAATGATACATGATATTATATTTACCATTTTCCAATCGATCTATTTGCATACCTGGGCGAGAGGCAACAGGACAAAGAGTAGGATTTTCTGGTTCATCTGGCTTTTCAGCGCATTGTTCCAGTATCTCTCCTGTGTTATTACAGCCAGGCCCATTATCAATCCAGACAGAGGGAGGATCATTATCGCCTCGCTCAAGCACAGCACACACAAGATCAGAATGACAGATACTTAGGTTTTCGTTGCGTCTAATGCGAAACCAATTCACCGTCTCTGGATCAATTCCATCCAATCCAGATATATCAGTTAAATTAGGACAATCATCTATCCGTATGAAGGGTTTGAAACCTCCCATACGTTTCATATTGGATAAAAAGTCTAAATTTTGGAAATTACAATTAAGTATATTAATATGGTTTGATTGCACCTCTTCTAGTTGAAGCAAGCTATTAAATTCTCCACCTTGTACAGAAAGAGTTAAATTAAATCCTATCGTCTTTACTTTATTAAATATTTCGATTGGCTCCTCTTGGATAATGTTAGCCAACCAAAGTCCACCAGCGATGCGCTCAACATTATTAAAGCCTTCAATTTTTATAATGTCCGTACCCGAAATTAATATTGTTCCTCCTTTAATCAAAGCATTAAATCCATCTATAATTGGAACAGAAAAAATTTCTAATAAATTTATAGAATCCAAATCATTAAATCCAATTACGGATTCAAGTTTACTATTTCTATCTATATGTAAGTGATTAATAAAATCAATATTTTTAAAAGAAGGAATAATCTCTAAGCTATCATTACTGTCGACATGTAGGCTGTCAGAGGCTACTTTCAAATCATCAAAACCAGCAACTATATTCAATACTGGATTTTCGAAAATATACAATGTTTTAAGAGAATCTGTAGAATTGAAACCATGTATGTCATTTAGGGATTCATTTTCTATAATTCGTATACTACCAATTACATTCAATTCCGTATCATTTATAGAAACTAAATTTTGACAATTGACAACCTCAAAATCACCTATCACCTTGTTCAATTGTACCAAAGGACTAATATCAGTTATATCATTTCCTGTTATCAATAAATTTCCTTCAAGTTCTGTACAAGAAGGATAATTAATATTGAAATTATCTACATCAGATTGTGTTTCTAATTTAATGTTTCCTGTACAGACTTGAGCACGACTATTTGAGATAAAACAGATCAATAGTACATAGGGGAATACACTAAAATTTAATTTCATATTCTTTTTATTTTAAGGGCAATGATTAAACGGCATTGTTACAAAACCATTTAGGGCATTAGGATCACATTCTTGAGTGATATATTCCTCAGTAATAGGATCATAGACAGAATTAAATTCATCATTTCCTAATATAGTGATTATCTCGACATCACCCATCGCAAATAATCCTTCTGTTTCTTCATATTGAAGAATGTAGCCAGGGCCATTTGGATTTTGATATACAACCACGGTGTTGGGGTTTATGTTATTATTTGATGAAGATGTCCAAGAAAGCCATGATCCTGTGCCATTAGTTACTACTCCTGTAATAGGATCAGTAACTGAATCACCGATTAGAATACCATTGCCACCTATATAAGAACCAGAAGATGACCCAGATACTTCTCCTGTCGGTATGCCAGTATTAGGATCTACTTCAAAACCTGTAGGGATACCATTTCCATCGCAGCCTAAACATATAGATTTGTAGCAGGTTACATTTCCCGTAGGGTAGTAATTACTAACTACCATATTAATACCAATTGCGGCAAATTCAGTTTCTATTTCATTTGCAATACCTACAAAATCAATATGTTCGAATGGCTGTGTAAATGATAAAGTTTGAGCTACAGGAGTATTAGGATTATGATCATTATACACAACACCATATATATAAACTCATTAAGATACAGCTGGATTTTTTATCCTGGTACTTTAATCTTTTACCTACAGCTTCTCTAATAAAATCTAATTATTTATTAATAATTCTCTTTACTTTTAAAAAGCATAATCAATATTCTTGCCGTCAATTTAAAGTACTTATTTCAAATAAGGCTTTCTTCAAAAATCAAATAGCACTTACTTATTGTCGCTCTTCGTAAGCCTTTACATACTTAATCATGTGACTATAATTAGCTAGTCCAGCTTTGACACCATGTGACTTGAGATAGGTATCATAAACCTTATCCCTCACTGCCGGCATTATATCAGGATATCGATCCATATATTCTATGATTTCATTGAGATCCACCTTGACTCCACGTGGAAGTTCTTTTAGGCGTTGTCTATATTGTTGCTTATCGAGCATTCTGAGATCTGACATAAGATAACGCCAATAAGCTCTGATCGCACTATATCTAATTACCGCATGCTCCGAATTTAAACAAGCGAGATAACCTATAAAATTGCAAGTTCCTTCATCGCCATAGCCATAACCATGAGTCATTTCATGCGCCATTGTAAAAGGCCATTGTATAGGATGTAAACCTCCATCAATATGTCCTTCTAGTGCATAAGGCACATATACCCCCGCTGTAGAAAATCTCAACAATATTCCCATAGGTAACAATTTGCGAACTCTCACTCTACCATGGGTAGGAACCTCCCAACTTTCAAGAAGTAATTCTAGATCATTTCTGATTATAGATTCTAGATTTTCTGGAATTTCATCCGCACTTACGGCATTAATACTATCTGTGGATACCAGAGCTCTTGTAGATATTAATTTTTGTGTTACACGATCAATTTCTTTGAGAAGATAAATACTATCGACAGTTGGTTCTTTCATTCCCAAATCAGTATAAATATCTGGTCGATTATAATTAAATCCCCATAAGAAATAAAAGAAGAATAATGCTCCTCCGAAAAAGGCTAATAAACCAAGCAAACCATCTTGAAATCCTTTAATCCAATTTCCAGCTTTCGCTTTTTTGATCATCTTGGTAAATATCCTTGCTGTATATACTATAAAAATGATCAAGGTAATATAGACCATAGGCAATGGTAGTAAACCTAGAGTATGATCGTAAACCCATCTAAAGATTTGAAATATTCCTCTGAAATAATATTGATCTACCCAATGCGGAATAGTAGCCAACCAGCGGTCCAATACTAATGCCAATAGACCCAAGGCAATCCATATATACTTATATTTATATTCTGAAGAAAGTAGTTTACGCATGTACTAGATAGATGCTGAATTGTCTTTGATTGGTTAGTTAAACAAGATACACAACATATCTATTATGGATGAATTAAAATATCCAATTGGAAAATTTGACGCAACAGATGAAAAATGGAGTATTCATGTCCAAAACATAGACTACATAGCTAACTATCCTGAACTTATTATTGGTGTTGTCTCTAAGCTTAATGAAGCTCAAATGCAAACACCATATCGCCCTGGAGGCTGGACAGTTACTCAATTGGTCCATCATATAGCGGATAGCCATATGAACGCCTATATCCGTTTCAAATTATCGCTAACCGAAACGGATCCGACTATAAAACCATATAACGAAAGCGAATGGGCCAAATTACCAGATAGTAATCCTCAATTAATAAATACGGCTTTAAATCTTTTGGAAGCATTACATATCAAGTGGGCCACACTCATGAAATCAATGTCAGACCAAGATTGGAATAAAAGATATCACCACCCTGAAGATAAAGAATTCGTAGACCTCTCAAAAGCACTAAAAATGTACCACTGGCATTCAGCGCATCATTTAGCACATATTACTAGTTTAATCGAACGAGAAAATTGGTAGTTTGTCTTTCAGAGGATCAATGTCTCAAATAGCACATATATTAGTACAAGCATTCTGTAGTTAGAGAGGATATGTAGTATCTTGCGCTGAATAATAGCATAAAACAGATATAATGAGCAAAGCATACTTTCAACCCGAAGATTTAAAGAAGTTTAAAGATATTACTGACTTTCAAGAAGAGATGGGTAAAAAATTCTTCGATTACTATGCTTCTGTTTTTGAAGAAGGTGCCTTAACCAAAAGAGAAAAATGCTTGATTGCGCTTGCTGTTGCTCATTCTGAATCATGTCCATATTGTATTGATTCTTACACCAATGCATGTCTAAGCAATGGTGCGGATGAAGAGCAAATGATGGAAGCAGTACATGTATCCGCGGCCATCAAAAGTGGTGCTACGCTGGTCAATAGTGTAATGATGATGAACCAAGTGAAAGAGAAGTTGATGTAGATATCAAATAAAATTTTCAGTACTTCTTCTCTTATTCATACTTATATAGAAAAAAAAATAATGGGCGTAAAGCAAAAAACAAAATCATTAGATAAGACTAATAATCCTATGGCTGATACTTTTTTTCAGCTTCAGGTACTTAATGGAAAAGAACTCACAGATAGCAAGTTTACACCATTTAGCAAAATGGTGGGCGAAGTAATTACTCCAAGTCCTGTCGAAATATTTCAGATCAATATCGGAAAACTCTGTAATCAGACTTGCGCTCATTGTCACGTGGATGCTGGACCAGATAAGAAGGAAGAAAATATGGATAAGGCAACTTTAGAAAAATGTCTTGAGATTATACGTATCCATAAAATTCCAACTGTAGATATTACTGGTGGAGCACCAGAGATGAATGCGCATTTCAGATGGTTCGTAGAAGAATGTACAAAGCTCAGAGTACAGGTAATGAATAGATGTAATCTTACCATTATCAGAGCTAATAGGAAGTATCATGATCTACCACAATTTTTTGCTGAGAACAATGTACATATCATATCATCACTACCCTACTTCAGTAAGACTCGTACAGATAGTCAGCGAGGAGATGGTGTATTTGAAGATAGTATTCAAGCTCTAAAAGATCTCAATGCCGTAGGTTATGGAATAGAAGGTTCTGGATTACAATTAGATCTAGTCTACAATCCCTCAGGTGCTTATTTGCCAGGTGATCAATCTACATTGCAAGCAGAATTTAAAAGACAACTGGATCGCAAATTTGGCATTCAATTTAATAACCTTTTTGCCATTACCAATCTACCCGTAGCAAGATTTCTTGATTATCTCATCGAGTCAGGTAACTATGAGCAATACATGACCGAACTAGTAGAGGCGTATAATCCGATGACCGTCGATGGATTGATGTGTCGCAATACTTTATCTATCAGTTGGGATGGATATATTTATGATTGTGACTTTAATCAAATGCTCGATCTTAAAGTTGCAGCAAGCAGTCAACATATAAATGACTTCGACATGGATGCTTTGATGGCACGAAAAATCGTAACGAATCAACATTGTTATGGATGTACCGCGGGAGCAGGAAGTAGCTGTGGTGGAGAGGTTGCTTAACGAAGGTCGAGTGTTGAATTACAAATTTCGAATACATTAGAAGAAACTATAAAAAAATGGGATTATCTGCTTGAGCAGATAATCCCATTTTTTTATTCTTATTGATTCGTTAGTTCGCGATGGGCTTATTTCTCCTTAAAAGCAGGATCGTCCTCCGGCTTCACATATTTATCATCGTTCTTACCTCCAAAGACAGAAACTTTTACGTATCGACCAGGGTTTAATCTTAGATCTTGGAGTAATAAAGACATATTCTTAGAGGTCATCTCTAAATTTTCGTAGAGCTCTTTTTCATTTAATAATCTTGCTAAAGTGCCATCGCCAGAATTCATCTTAGCGATTACTTCATTCAGTTGCTTCACAGATAACTCTGCGCTCTGAGCAGTAGTATTAAGACTCGTCATGACGTCATTTGCACTATCCACAGCGGTACCCATATTTGTAACTGTATTACCTAGATTAGCATTTTTAAGATCTGCAGAAACCGCATTAAGATTTGACAGTATACTATTGATCTGAGCATTATTCTGAGCTAGATTGGCAGTAACTGATTCCATATTACTCATCGTCTTACTCAAGTTAGTAGAAGATCTACGCACCATATCATCCATTGATGCCGTCAACTTTGCCATATTCTCCATGGTAAGCTGAAGATTATTAATCGTTTTATTGATAGGACTATTAGGATCTCCTTCTCCCATACTACTTAATGACTCTGAAACGCCTTCCGTAATTTGTGTGATATATTGTCCAAGATCTTCACCATCTAGCATGGTAGCAATTAATCCTCTTGTATCACCTTGTAATACTTGACCATCCTTTGCACAATTCTTTCCATTACAAAGTGCTTGGTATTCTAGAGATAAAGACTTACCTCCTACGATACCATCACTTTTCATTACCGCCTTAGTAGTGATGGGAAGATTAAATTCTCCATTTACATTATACTCTACAAACATCTCTTTGGTATTTTCTGGATTCACAGTGATATCCGTAACAGCACCTACTTTGAGACCATTAACTAATACCGGAGATGAAACCGCCAAATCCGAAACATCAGTAAAGACTGTAGTGAACGTGTAAGAACGAGAGAGCATCACCTCTCCTTTCACAAATTTGTATCCCCACACCATACCTACCAATGTTACGATAGATAGCAATCCTATTATGGCTTCTCTTGACATATTTGACTTTCTTAATATTTACCTTGCAAAGTTAGCATTATTGCTTACTTAACAGGCTTTATAAAAGGTTTTGACGTTCTCCAAAGTAAAATAATTAAACGATACTCAGTACAACAAAGCTGCATACATAACCCAAGATGAGTAGCTATGTTCCCTCTGAATCGATGTCCTATAATTCTTTAATACTTATTTAACAGGATATCTCATCACAACTAGCACTCATAAACCCTCTATATATCGTTAAGCTTATTAGTGCAAAGATCATATTATCGATACCTTTACATCAAATTTGAAAGCCCTAAGCTAATATTGAATAAAACCCTATACATATTATTATTTATTTTAATATCTAATCATCTGATGATTGGACAAAATCCGAATAAAATAATATCTACTGGTATAGATAGTTTAGATGCTAGAAGAGATACAATGCCTACTCTAATTGACACCTTAGGAATGGTGTCAGATACTTCTGGAGTGTTAGATAGTAGTATAGTGCTCAGACCGACCGTAGATCCTAATGTTAAGATTTCTTCAGATTCATTGGCAGATGAAGTGATATACGGATCTCGTGATAGCAACTATATGGATGTAGTCAATAATCAAATCCACTTATATGGAGAGGCCTTCGTAGAATTTCAGGATATGAAAATTCAAGGTGCCTATCTAGTTTTCGATTTCAATACCAACATAGCGCATGCTTTTAAGGAAGTGGATAGCTTAGGACTATTTATGGAACGTCCTACATTTACCAATCCTGATCAAGAATTTAACTACAAGGAACTCAAGTTTAATTTTAAGACTCAAAAAGGCGTAGTCTATGATGCCATTTCGAAAGAAGGAGAGTTTTTTCTACATGGTAACAAAACAAAATTTATAAGCAAAGGAGCAGATAGCACATTGATTGATGACCAAATATTCAATGAAAATGCGATCATCACTACCTGTAATCACGAACATCCACATTATGGTATCAGGACTACAAAACTAAAAGTCGTTCCTGATAAATTAGCTGTCTTAGGACCATCTAATCTTGAGATTGCAGGCATACCGACACCTATAGTGCTCCCCTTTGGATTCTTCCCTTTACTGCAAGGAAGATCCAGCGGTTTGATCTTCCCCTCAGAATTTACCTATGACAGAGATCTAGGTCTTACGTTTAGAGATATTGGATATTACTTCCCTATCAATCAATATATGGATATGAGAGTCCTTGGTGATATCTACACCAATGGATCTTATGCCGCAAGAATCCAGAGTAGCTATAAAAAAAGGTACGCCTATACCGGTCGATTAGAATTAGGATATAGTCGTATCACAAGAGAATCTTTAGTGGATGGAAGTGATGAGTTGGCTACAGCTTTTAGTATTCAATTGAGTCATCGACAAGATTCTAAAGCGCATCCATATAGATCGATTGATGGATCGATAAATTTACAGTCTAACCAATACAGTTCCAGAACTTTCAACGACTTTGATAACGTATTTAATAATAAAATAAGGTCGAACTTTGGATTTAGACATAGTATGCCTGGCACTCCTTTTTCATTTTCTATGACGCTAAATCATAGTCAAGATAATCAAACTAGAAAGGTGACTATGACTTTGCCTAACATCAATCTAAACATGAACACTATTTTTCCTTTTAAAAGAAAAAATGTAGGGTCTAATGATGAAAAATGGTATGAAAAAGTCAACTTAAAATATAGTGGTGCATTCAAAAACTTTGTAGAAACTACAGATACTACTCTATTCAGCAGTGCAGTATTTGATGAAATGCAATATGGGTTTTCTCATAAAGCATCAACAGGAGCTAGCTTCAGAGTCGCAAAATATTTCAACGTAACTCCTAGTGTCAATTATGAAGAATTATGGTACTTCCGGACTTTAGACAAAGAGTATGATCCTACTTTATTTTTTGATACTATATCAATAGATAGTATTCCTAATTCTGAACAAGTAGTAGTTAATCAAGATACCACTTACGGTAGTTTTAGTGATAACATCGTAGACGGTTTTGAAACCTTTAGAAAGTTCAATACTAACATCAACGTATCGACACAAATATTTGGTACCAAAACATTTAAAAAGGGATGGTTGCGTGGTATAAGACACGTTATAAAACCAACGCTAGGATTTAGTTATGCTCCAGATACCAGAGCAAAATATATTAGAGAAGTCTCTACTAATCCCAACGAAGAATTTGTAGACCCTTTAGAATTTAATCCTTATCAAGGCGGAATATTTTCTGCGCCGCTCAATGAAAAATCTATGAGTTTTACCTATGGATTTACCAATCAGATTGAAGCTAAGTATTTCTCTAAAAAGGATTCTACCGAGAAAAAATTTAAAATCTTCAACAATATAAATGTCAATGGTAATTACAACTTTGCCAGAGACACTTTAAAGTGGAGTGATGTGCGTATTAGTGGTAATACCACACTGATTAAAGATATTACGAATTTCAACTTCGCAATGACTTACACTCCTTACCTCAAGGAAAATAATAGAAGTATTAATGAAACAGTTTGGTCGCGTAGAGGAAGACTATTAGCATTTGACAACTTTAGTGCTACATTCAACACTCGAATGAATTTCAAGAAATTGAAACAAATCTTTACTGGAGACGGTAAGAATGAATCTAAAAATGATAATAAAGGAAGGAATAATACAGAAGATAAAAATAAAGAAATAGGTAGCATTTATGATTTATTAGAAAACTTCAGTATTAATCACACTTACCAAATGAGAATAAGTAGAATCGATGAAGTAGATACCTTTATGGTAAGTGTTCATAGTATCCAACTTAGAGGCCGTATGCAGCTTTCTAAAAACTGGGAAGTAAGTGTAGGTAATATCGCTTATGATATTAAAAACAAAAGCTTCGTTTATCCTTCACTTAATTTTGCTAGAGATTTGCATTGCTGGAGAATGAATTTTAGTTGGGTACCAGCGAGAGGGCAATATGGATTTTTCATCGGAGTGAAGTCCAATCAATTGAGTTTCCTAAAAGCAGATTACAAACAAAATAATATTAATCAGTTCTTCTAATCATTGGATACTAATGTCCAATTCAAAGCATTTTTAATTAATTTTCTAAAGTCATTTTTGGGATCTTCGTAATTCCAGCTAGAATGGCCTAATGAAGTATAAAAAGATTTAGAGCCATTAGGCAATTCTTGATACCATGCGGTAGGTCGTTCTCTGTCATAAATTTCTGAACCAGTGCTTTCCACTTCTAGCAAAGTTTTGATATTTAAAGTATCTACTCTACCTCCATTTAGATCCCAGTAATAATACTCCTCTTCTTTAGTCCACGGATTTGGTATGTCCTTCAACAATTCATGAGTAGACTTGTGATGCATAGTAGCTATTAAATTAGAATCAGTATGCCATGGCTCTATTTGTACTATTGCTCCCACCAAATCATTATAAAATTTCCAATTGGTACGATGTGTATCCGTGGCAGAATGTATTCCTAAAAAATGTACACCAGTCTCAATACAATTCTCAAAATTCTTCTGCTGTGTTCGAGTAAGCAGATCTTCACCCGTAGTATTACTAAATATGATTAGATCTATATTTTTCAACAGTTCTGTATTCTCAAATACTTTAGAATCATTAGCATGAATCAATTCGAAATCCAATAATGCTCCCAATTCTATAAACATTTTTTGACTTACATCGCGTGTCTTATGATCCCAACCAGTGGTTTCTGTAAAATGGAGCACTAGAGATTTTTCTTTAGCATTTGAAATACTATAATTACAACTACTTGCAATAAGTGTCATGAATAAAATTAATAAAACCTTCATCATTTCAGTATACTTCCTTTGGCCAACCAAATCGGTCTGATATTTATTTTTAGCCGATTGGCTTTAACTGCCGGATCCTCCGCAGCATAGGCTTCTGCTTCGTCTAAAGTAGCACAATTCATAATAAGTATACCTCGAGAATTGCCGTCATCCCCATATGGACCTGCGATAGATACTATTCCTGCATCGGCCATTGCTCCAATATGATCCATATGTCCCTTTTGTATTTCGGCTAAGCGCTCTTCTGATAAAGAATCTCTATTTTCTACTCTATCAAGAGAACAGAAAAAATATTGATACATCAAATAGGTAGTATCGCCATCTTTCATTTCGAAATAAGTCCGTCCATCTTCGTCGATAGATTGAGTAATACCAGAATGAGAACTAAAAGCAAAGAAAAAAAGTAAAATGTATTTCATCATGTTAAGCCTAATTGATATTCAACTGAGATTGAAAGATAGAAAATATTATGAATTATACTTTGAGAATCCTTGGGCTCCCACTATTAGGTGCAAGACACACCAATCTATCTATCAGATATATATCTGAGTAGAAAGATTAAATGAGAATGAAATGTACAATTCTTTTGGAAAAAAAATGTACCCGAAGCCGGAGTCGAACCGGCACGCACAAAGTGCACAGGATTTTAAGTCCGGCGTGTCTACCAGTTCCACCATTCGGGCTCATAATATTGGGTAGATCAGAAACGAAACTTCTGATTATCCTATTTGATAATTACTATCAAACAAGAAAATTGAGCGAAAGACGGGATTCGAACCCGCGACCCCGACCTTGGCAAGGTCGTGCTCTACCAGCTGAGCTACTTTCGCGTTGTAATGACGATTTTTTTCGTCTGTAAATGAACGTGCTTTCTTAAAGCGATGCAAATATAGAATCTTTCGATTAATTAAAAAGCATTTGC
>CALBEE010000156.1 GCA_937927575.1 uncultured Saprospiraceae bacterium
TTTGATAAGAGATAACTCTTTGATTGAAAGCTTTTCAGGCCGCGCGCGAGACATCAATCTCAAACCCATATTTATTTTCGCTTGGTCAATCAAATCATAGATAAAGCGAGCATTTCCAAAACTTCGATCTCGACTTCTGTATGCATCGATAATCATTTCATCCAGTAAAGCATATGCCTTTTCATCTAGCTCAACTTCTTTATCTTTTGCTGCGATTAAGGCAATTTCGGTTAATTCCTGAGGAGCATAATCTTTAAATTCAAAAAAGTGTTTAAATCTAGATCTTAGGCCGGGATTCGAATCTATAAAATACTTCATCTCCTTTGGATATCCAGCTACAATCACCGCCATATCACCAGGGCCATTACTCATTTCTTTTACCAGAATCTCAACAACTTCTCTACCAAAATCTTTGCTATCATCATTAGCTCTAGCTAAAGAGTATGCTTCATCAATAACTAAAACGCCGCCTCTTGCTTTTTCTAAAACGGCCTTAACTTTTGGTGCCGTCTGACCAATGTATTCTCCTACTAAGTCTACCCTATCCGCTTCTATTACATGTCCTTTAGAAAGCAATCCCATTTTCTTATATAGTTTGCCCATCATCTGAGCTACAGTAGTTTTTCCTGTACCTGGATTACCTGTAAAAACAGAATGTATATTGATACTGTCCTTCTCTTCAAAGCCCTTAGATTTACGGAGCTTCATAAAGTTAATGTAACTCGCATGATCTCTGACCTTTCTCTTGATTTCTGTCAACCCTACCAGATGATCTAGTTTAGCAAGTACCTCTTCAAAGGTCTCATGAGTGGCGGTAGTATCGCCTAATACGATTGGTGCCTCACCGTTGGGCATATGTATGGCCGCTATGCCTTCTTCAAAATCATCCCCAATGACAAAAGGATACACCGCCACCAACTTTTCCATAAAAATCAGCTCGACGGTATAATTTCCTGGCCTCCATGAACCTTTTACATTTGATCCCCAACCTGCATTAATGTGTATTATATCATCTTCTACCTTGACTTCTTGCAATCTTGCAATTTGCCCTTTAAGCTCTCTGGCTTCATTATAAAATTTCACAAAGGTCTCGCAATGCCAGTTCTTAGTGTATTGATTTAACAATTGGATCTCAGCATACACATATCTCGACTCATCGGCCGAAAAGGATTTTAGATAATTTCGCTCTTCTAGCGCAGTATCATCGTATTGCCCTTCATATAGTCTAAATTTACTTAGCTCTATATATTGACTTTCTTTATTCTGTAGCATGGGCCCAGAATCTTCCACATAAAAATATTTGAAACCAACCTTTACCCCTTCAATATAAGCTTCCCACAAATAAGTGCCTTTCTTCCAAAATACACCACCTTTCTTATTGCCCCACCCTTCTCTGATATATACAACGTTATCGTATTTGCTTACTTTTCTGTTGAACTTTAAAGAGCAAATTTCTCGTTTTTTACTTTTGAGTTGGTAACACTTAAAATTGACATCTACTTCCCAAACTTCCTCATCGAATTCTTTATTGTAAAATGAAAGTTCAGCATATATATAACTGACACTCTGACGATCAAAGACTTGTCTATACTTCTTCTTATTATCAGCGAGCCACTCTGTAGAAGAGTAGACTTTCAGTTCTTTGAACTTATATTTTTTCTCTGGTTTGATACTTTCTTCCATAACACTGCACACATTGAATTTTATACCGCAATATCACAACTATCCCATTTATCAGGTTTAAGGTAGTATTATTTTTGGAAAAGTGAAGTTCTTATTTAGATAGCTGATCAGTATGTCTTCTAGCAACAACAGATATTACATGCTATATACCACCCACGTTGCCAAATTATATTGGAGATCAGGAGACTGGGGTGAGACACTACGAAATAGTATCTTGATTATATGTGAACTAATGCCCTATAATATTACTTTATGATAGTGTAATGGGGTAATTTTGCACCAGTACCATATTTTTAATTGAATACAAGCTATTAATGGCAAAATTCACATTCAGATTTGAGGATGAAAACCTCGAAACTAAAGTAGTAGAGCAAGAGGCTAAAGGTCTCTCGATACTAGAGGTTACAGAAGATCATGATATACACCTTAATCATAATTGTGGTGAAGTATGTGCATGCAGCACTTGTCACATATATGTAGAAAAGGGAAATGATCACCTGCAAGAGATTTCGGATAGAGAAGAAGACTTTATTGATAGAGCCATAGACCCAAGAATAGAGTCGCGATTGGGTTGTCAATGTGTTATACTTGATGAAGATGCCGAGTTTGAAGTAATTATACCGGATCAATCACAAATCATAGGACACGAACATTAGTCACTTACTACTATATTAATTTAAGATACTTAAGACAATAAGATTAAATGGGATTTGAAGAATTAACCGATCTACCGATAACTTGGGCTGATCATGAAGATATTGCGATAGGATTATATGATAAGTTTGGTGACGAATTTACTGAAGGAAAGATTTATAGAATTCGATTTACAGATCTATTAGATTGGGTGCTGAGTTTACCTAATTTCACAGGCACTAAAGAAGAATGTAACGAAAATCACTTAGAGCAAATACAGGCTAAGTGGGTATACGAATGGAGAGATAATCAATAATCTTCCGACTAATCTCTAGTGACTCTTTGACCTTCATTTAAGATGTTACTTCGAAGTATGTTTTTCTAATATGAGAGACTTCTCCTTCTGAATATCATTGATAACTAGAGTATAAATAACTAACGATTATTGGCTTTAAACCTCTATTATGGATTACAGTATATTTGATAAGATTACAACATTCATCTTCGATGTAGATGGTGTACTTACTAATAGTCAAGTATTGATCACTGAAGAGGGTGAATTACTTCGGAGTATGTCCACTAGAGATGGTCAAGCAATCAAATTTGCTCTAGATGCGGGATTTCATATTGCAATCATTACTAAGGGAGGAAGTAAAGGAGTAAAAAGTCGATTAACTGGATTAGGCATTACTGATATTTATGACAAATTAGAAACCAAGCAAGCAGCCTTCGAAGAACTACTGGCTAAGCACGGTCTTAATCCTCAAGAGATTCTTTATATGGGAGATGATCTTCCGGATATCCCATTACTCCAACAAGTAGGTCTTTCTGCATCTCCTTATGATGCCTGTCGTGATGTACTCGAAATAGTAAAGTTTATAAGTTCAAAAAAAGGCGGAAACGGAGCAGTACGAGATGTAATCGAACGAGTAATGCGTTGTCAAGGAAAATGGCCAGCCTAGTAATTGTATAAATATTCCTGGTACAAGTAAGACGGAATTCCTATTTTATAAATGCTGTCAAATCGTATAGGTAGCTTTTCATATCTTTGTTAAAGATCTACTTATAAATACCATATAATAGTGGTCACTCTTCAAAACCTAGTCGCTATAAGCAATCACTAAGCCATGCATAGAGCCTTTCGAATTAAAAATCTCATTATTATTCTACTGACTCAGTGGGTAGTTTGGTATATGGTTTTTTATAGAAATAGTTCAGTAATCAATGTGCCTACGGCTATGAGCTATCTTGACATTATACTGTTGGGAATAATTACTACCATGTTAGCCATCGGTGCCTATCTCATCAATGATGTCTATGATCAAGAAGCTGATAAAAACAATGGCATACAAAGAGTAAAGGACAAACGAGTGACTTTACTTACTTATTGGTTTTTTAACGGCCTTGGATTATTGCTAGCTATCTATGTGGCATGGCAAACTCAAAGTATAGGGTTATTATGGATTTATCCGGTTTCAGTTCTTGTGCTTTATCTCTACAGTAGATTATTGAAAGGCACACCATTGATGGGCAATTTTATTGTTTCGCTATTTTGTGCTTTAGTGCCTGGAATTCTATTCTTAGCAGAACGAACTATGATTAGTGAATGGAAGAATATCGATCCCAATGGTTGGCAACATTTCAGAGAATTATTATGGATGTTTGTTTTGTTCTCATTTTTAAGCTCGATGTATAGAGAGCAAGTCAAAGACCTAGAAGATCATGAAGGCGATAAGGCTGCAGGATATCTTACCTTACCGGTCGTTTATGGAGAAGGAAGAGCTAGAGCGTTATCTATATTTTCAGGAATTTTATTGTTAATAAGCATTATTATTTACAGTACATACCATTGGTCTGTAGCATATCAAAAAGTGATTCCTTTTACGATCCTAATTATATTAATACTGTGGAGTTTAAAAGTACTATGGCGAGCATTTGAAAGAAAACAATACACAAAAGCTTCCAAAATAATTAAGTATGGTATGTTAGCAGGACTCATCTACTTGATTGCTCCTCTATAGCAATGAAAACTTTTCATAACGACATTAGAAAATCTACAACATGCAATCTATCCTCAATGGTAAAAAATTAATTCTATCATCAGGTTCTCCTCGAAGACAAGAGCTCTTAGAAAATAGTGGTCTGATACCTTATGATAAAAGAGTACGAGAAATAGATGAATCGTTTAGTTCAGAGATGGATGTTTATCAAGTAGCTTCATTCCTTGCTAGAGAAAAAGCCATGGCATTCGACACTATAGAGGATGATGAAATATATCTTACAGCTGATACCATAGTTTTATGTGAGAACAAAATATATGGCAAACCTAAAGATAGAGCCGATGCTATTAAAACTTTATCAACCCTTTCTGATACTGAACATACGGTCATTACTGGAGTTTGTCTGAGATCCTCTACTGAAACTTATGTTTTTGATGATATATCTAAAGTTAAAATTGCCAAAATGACTTTAGAAGAAATTGAATTTTATATCGAAAATTACGCGCCTTTCGATAAAGCGGGCTCATACGGAATACAAGATTGGTTGGGTATATGTAAAGTGGAATATATTCATGGAAGCTATAGCAATATTATGGGCCTGCCTATGCAAAAAGTTTACCATGAATTAGAAGCGTTTTGTAAGTAGTAGAAACTTAAATAACTTTATCAAAATATGAAGGCCCAAATATGAAAACAATTATTACTGCACTTTTATCTCTACTCTCGACAGCAGGAATATTATCGCAATGCTCAGATGTATCCATCCAAATATCTTCTTCCGACACATCTTATATACAACTATACAACGCAGGCATCTTTCTTATTCCTTCAGGAGAAAATAATGTTTGTGTCTGGGAAGTAACTGATTTCTCAGGAGCTGTAGTTCATCAAGATACCACTTCTGGAGTATTCGAAGATCAATCATTTTCCTATTTTGATCATATGATTTCAATTAATGATTCTATGAAAGCCACCATAGAAATTACCAATGAAGATGAAGGTAGTATCTGCACCATAAATGATACGCTGTATTGGAAAGAAACAGAAGTGTTACCTGGTTCATTTATCGGTAGCTGGGATGTTCTTAGTAGTAATGGAGGGGTTGAAGATTTCGAAGTTTCCCCTACTGAGTTTAATTCCAAAGATTTGCAAATTAGTATTTATCCATCACCCGCAACACATCACTTCTCAATCAATGGCACTTTAGAGAAGTATGATTTCAGTATAATTAATTCTAAGGGTCAAATAATTAAACAATACTAT
>CALBEE010000157.1 GCA_937927575.1 uncultured Saprospiraceae bacterium
TAAATTGGGAAGTAAAACTATTTTCAGAATGAAAGTTGTGTTCAGCCAATCTACGCTCTAAATCATTGGTTTGGCCGATATAGAATTTCTGATACTCTGGAGCATGAAGAATATATAAGTAATAGTGCATATCTAATATTACATTCTAAGAAAAAAAAGAGACTCGAAATAAATCGAATCTCTCCATATTTCACTTTTTCGGTGAAAATGCGCCTCCTCTAGGGCTCGAACCTAGGACCTACGGATTAACAGTCCGGCGCTCTAACCAGCTGAGCTAAGGAGGCAATATTTAGTTTAGTTATGCTTTCCTTCAAAAGCGATGCAAAAATATCAATCTTGTGTAGATTACACAATACTTTACTAAAGAATTTCAACATTTTTTTTAGAGGCTGAAATCCTACTTTGAAGCATTTCCAAAGCCTTATGCAATACTAGTTTTTAATATTATATCAGCTATTATTTTCTGACCATGCTCTCTAGAGTTTTCGATAAAATATCGGCTTGTATGTAAGCCACCATTTATAACTCCAGCAAGGTATATTCCTTTACGATTACTTTCTAAGCTTTCTTCATCGTGTATGGGGATCTGCCACTCGCTATCATCCCATTCGATACCGAATTTGGATAGTAAATCGTATTGCGGCATATAACCCGTCATGGCTAAAACATAATCATTATCTATACTGAGATCACCATTTGGACTTTGTATAATGACATTTTCAGCATTAATCTCTTTGACTGTACTATTAAAATAAGCTTTTATAGAACCCTCCTTGATTCTATTTTCAATATTGGGAAGTATCCAATATTTGACTTTTTGATACAACTCGCTATCTCGGATAACCATTGTGACATCCGCGCCTTTTGACCAAGTTTCTAAAGCTACATCACAGGCAGAATTGGCTCCTCCAACGACCAACACTTTTTGTTGTATATATGGATGAACGTCATCATAATAATGCTTCACTTTGGAAAGTTCTTCACCTGGCACGTTCAGTTTACGCGGCGTATCGTAGAAACCTGTAGCGACAATTACAAATGTACTTGTATACGTAGATTTACCAGTTTGCGTTACAAATCTATTACCATTTTCAATGATACTTTGCGCCTCTTCTCTAAATACAATATCTATATCCCATTTGTCTATTACTCTTCTGTAATACTCTAATGCTTCCATTCTCGTAGGTTTCTCATTATGCGATATAAAGGGAACGTCACCAATCTCTAAATTGAGACTAGTAGAAAAGAAGGTCATATTAGTAGGGAAATTATAGATACTATTAGTGAGCATTCCTTTTTCTATGATCAATGCCTTAAGTCCATTCTTTTTGGCTTCTATAGCACAACTGATACCTGTGGGTCCTGCTCCAATAATTAAGATGTCGTACATATCCATATGATGCTGAAGTTACGAAATCTACCTAATCTGCTTCGAGAATTTCTCTAAGTTGTTTAATAAGAACTTTAATTTTCTTATCAAGATGGGTGAAGGTAGGTTCTTTGCGATCGATATAGATTAACATGATTGGAAGGTATAAGTTCTTGTCTTTAGCGATACTCAAAAGCTCCGAATGATAAAGTCTATAAATTTCTCGTACTTGGCGCTTTATTCTATTTCTATCTACTGCATTTTTAAATGAACGTTTTGGCACAGAAATACCCATTTGGACATTCGATTTATGATAAATGGGATTAAATCCAGTAATACTGTAGACCGCTCTGATAGGGTAGGACTTAACATGGCTTCCATTTTCAAATAGCTGTCCTATAACCTTTCGGCTTTTTAGCTTTTGTGATGCAGGAAATGAATGAATGCCAGCCATGATTAATTTGAGCAAAGAAGGTATATAAACGAAAAAATCTGAAGACCCACGTGGAGCACTTCAGATTTTCCCAATATTAAAATTTGGATAGGATCCTACTATTTACCAGCCATATCGTCTGATACAGTAAGTCTTAGTCTACCTTTGGCTCTTCTTCTAGCAAGTACCTTTCTTCCATTCTTTGAGCTCATTCTAGATCTAAATCCGTGCTTGTTAGCTCTTTTTCTTCTTGATGGTTGATACGTTCTTTTCATTGCTGTTAATTTTTATTATTTCTATCGCCTCTTCTAACAGTTCTACTTGTTTTTCGAAACGGATCGCAAAAGTAATTTTTATTTGGCTATATACCAAGCATAGAAGTAACTTAATTACCTTAATCTATGGACTATAATCGCATTATATTTATTTAAATACAAAACCAATTGATAATCAGGATATCAGTCGATTGTAATCAGTTGATTTTTTAACACTTTGTCAAGAATCTCAATTGAAAGAGCAAGTCACTTATAAGCTTGAACTAAAGCCCTCTCGATTTTCAAAGGATCATGCGACTCTCGATATCCGAATTAATCACCAAAGTTGATTAATTCATAGACTCCATAAATTCTTCATTGCTCTTAGTACCTACCATGTGTTTACGTAAGAACTGCATAGCTTCATCAGGCTTCATATCTGCTAGATGCTTACGTAAAACAAACATTCTGCTCAACATACCTTCGTCCATCAACAATTCTTCTCTACGTGTACTTGATTTCGTCAGATCAATGGCTGGATACATACGTTTATGAGCTAGAGATCTATCTAATTGAAGCTCCATATTACCCGTACCTTTGAATTCCTCAAAAATCACTTCATCCATCTTCGATCCAGTATCTATCAATGCGGTAGCCAGTATGGTCAATGATCCACCACCCTCTATATTACGAGCAGCTCCAAAGAATTTCTTAGGCTTATGTAATGCATTGGCTTCGACACCACCAGATAACACTCTACCACTTGTTGGTGCTACCGTATTATACGCTCTAGCTAGTCTCGTAATAGAATCTAATAAGATCACTACGTTATGTCCACATTCTGTTAACCTTTTCGCTTTCTCGAGTACGATATTAGCTACTCTTACATGATTTTCAGCAGGTTCATCAAAGGTAGAAGCTACTACTTCTCCCTTAACAGATCTCTTCATATCAGTTACCTCCTCTGGCCGCTCATCAATAAGCAGTACCAGTAAGTAACATTCAGGATGATTTTTCGCAATCGCATTAGCGACATCTTTCAATAAGAAAGTTTTACCTGTTTTTGGTTGTGCTACGATCAGTCCTCTTTGTCCTTTTCCTATTGGAGAGAATAAATCGATCATACGATTACCATAATCTCGTCCTGATGGATCACTAGCCAGCTGGAATTTTTCATCCGGGAATAAAGGCGTTAAATAGTCAAATGGCACACGCTCCTTAACTTGGTCTGGCTCATAGCCATTTACTAAATCTACCTTTAGTAATGCGAAGTATTTTTCACCTTCTTTTGGAGGTCTAATACCTCCTAATACTGTATCTCCAGTCTTTAAACCAAATAATTTGATTTGTGAAGGAGAAACGTAAATATCATCTGGAGATGATAAATAATTGTAATCAGATGATCTTAAGAATCCATAACCATCTGGCATCATTTCTAAGATACCTTCACCTTCAATTACACCATCTAACTCAACATCAAATTTAGGCTTTGGAGGTTGTTGTGGTTTTCTTTGATCATTTCGATTGTTCGTATTATTTCGTTTATCGTTAGATCTATTATCATTACGCTTGTCATTAGATCGATTGTCTGTTCTGTCTCTTCTATTGTCCTTACGATCTGTTCTTTGACGTTCGTTTCTTTGATTCTGATTCTTGTTTTGAGCTTCTTTAGAATCTTCAGCTTTAGCCTGTGGCTTTTCAGTTTTTTCTGCCTTAGGAGCTTCCTCTTTTTTAGGCTCTTCCTTTTTAGCAGGAGCGGCTTTCTTAGCCGGAGCCTCTTTTTTTGCTTCAGGCTTAGGAGCAGTTTCTTTCTTTTCCTCCTGTTTCTTAGCAGGCGCAGCTTTCTTGGCCCTTGGAGCTCTCTTAGCTGGCTTTTTTTCCTCTTCTTCTACTGGAGCCTTACCATTGATAGCTTGGTGATCAAGAATCTTGTAGATAAGATCTTGTTTTGATAGCCTTTTATAAGCCTTTAGTCCCAGTTTCTCTGCTAGATCTTTAAGATCTGGCACTAGCATGTCATTAAGTTGTAGTATATCGAGCATTATATCGATTTATAATATGTTTTCATTATTGTTTGGTCCCTATCTTAACTGAATAAGCGCTTTTGATCTAAATTAAAATTTGAATATTTCAACTGCGAAGGGTATTTAATTCGAATATTTTCTAATCTGCCATATTTAATCCATCTATCATGAGTATTCACAAAAATTACCTTTCTCTTGTATGTAGTATTTGGAAATAGATAGTTGTAGGAAAAAGTCGGATTTGAAAACATCCAAAGAACAACCAAGGTGGCTGTCTTGCGCTGCAAAAATACATTTATAAATTGAATATCAAAATACTATCTTTGCCGAACACAATTCAAAGGTCATTTTGGACCGCTAATATTCATTTTTTAAGGATTATGATATGCTATTATTAAGTACGATACGAGAAGAAAGAGACCGTCTATTAGAAGGCCTCGCAAAGAGAAATTTTAATAATGCTGAAGCTACTTTAGATAAAGTAGTAGCATTGGATGATGAGAGAAAATCCACTCAAACCCAATTAGATCAGTTATTATCTGAGCAAAAGTCATTATCCAACGAAATAGGCAATCTATTTAAGTCAGGCAAAGCAGAGGAAGCCAATGCGATGAAAGTCAAAGTGACAAACCTCAAAGAAGAATCCAATGTATTAGAAGAAAGGTTTAAGGCAGTAAAAGCAGAGTTAGAAACTGAACTTCTCGGATTGCCAAATTTAGCGCATACTTCAGTTCCTCATGGAAGTACAGAGGAGGATAATGAGGTGTTTAAAGAATTGACAGGTACTATTCCAGAATTGGGAGCGGATACAATGCCTCATTGGGAATTATCCGGTAAGTATGGCATTTTTGATTTAAAACTAGGTGTAAAACTAACAGGTGCTGGATTTCCTGTCTTCAAAGGTCAAGGTGCAAGATTGCAAAGAGCATTGATTAGTTTTTTCTTAGACCAAGCAAGTGCCGCTGGATATACTGAATATGTTCCTCCACTTATGGTCAATGAAGATTCAGCAAGAGGTACTGGGCAACTACCAGACAAGGAAGGTCAAATGTATTATGTGACCGAAGATGATTTATATCTAATTCCAACAGCCGAAGTACCGATTACAAATGTGTATAGAAACGAGATTCTTAAGACTGAGGACTTTCCCATTAAGATGTGTGGATATACACCATGTTTTAGAAGAGAGGCAGGATCTTATGGCGCTGATGTAAAAGGTCTTAATAGGGTTCACCAATTTGATAAAGTAGAGATAGTACAGGTGGTACATCCGGATAATTCATATGATACATTAACTGAAATGTGTAATCATGTAGAAGGTCTATTGCAAAAATTGGAACTGCCATACCGAATACTGCGTTTATGTGCTGGAGACCTTGGCTTCGCAAGTGCGCTCACTTTTGATTTTGAAGTGTACTCTGCAGCTCAGAAAAGATGGCTAGAAGTTAGCTCTGTTTCCAATTTTGAGACTTTTCAGACCAATAGGTTGAAACTTAGATATCGCAATGAAGAAGGTAAAACTACCTTAGCACACACTCTAAATGGGAGTGCATTGGCGCTTCCGAGAATAATTGCAGCCTTACTTGAAAATAATCAAACGAGTGACGGAATCACCATACCTGACGTCCTAAGGAAGTACACAGGTTTTGATATAATTAAGTAAATTGAATTTTAAATGTTTGGATATTTTATAATCATAGGAATAGGATCCTTAGTAGGGATGGCAATTAGCGGACGGCTGAAAAGCAAGTTTACGCAATATTCTAGAGTACCTATTCAGTCAGGATTGACAGGCGCTCAGATTGCTAAACGAATGATGGATGACTATGGTATTTATGACGTTAATATCGTCCAAGGCAAAGGTTTTCTTACCGATCATTATAATCCTAAGACAAAGACAGTTTCACTTTCTCCTGCCGTATATAGCGGTAGATCAATAGCATCGGCTGCAGTAGCAGCTCATGAATGTGGACATGTAGTACAACACGCTGAAGCATATAGCATGTTGACTATGAGATCTAATTTGGTGCCTCTCGTACAGATGAGTAGCAAGTTGCAGCAGTTTTTATTCTTTGCCATGATGGCTGGTATAGCGACCGGTGCATTTGGAAATATATTGTTGATGGTCCTTGTCGCAACTTTCGGAGTGACAGCCTTATTTAGCTTGGTAACATTACCTGTCGAGTTTGATGCGAGTAATCGTGCTTTGGCTTGGATAGAAGATGCAGGGATAGCGCATGGAGCAGAGTTAGATGGTGCGAAAGACTCACTTTGGTGGGCAGCGATGACATATGTAGCCAAAGCGATGACTTCATTAGTAATATTTTTGTTTATTTTGCTTCAGATGATGGGCGGAAGAGACTAGAATTGAATAATGAGAAGATAATTTTTTAAGTATTTAATATTATGAGCGAATTTTTAGAAGAAGTAATAATGGAAGGTGCTGATGACATGCAAAAGTCATTAGAACATCTGGCTGGAGAATTGACAAAGATTAGAGCGGGTAAAGCTTCGCCTGCTATGTTGAGTAGTGTAATGTGCGATTACTATGGTACACCTACACCTATTGCTCAAGTAGCTAATATGGGTACAGCAGATAGTAAGACTATCACTATACAGCCTTGGGAAAAAAATATGTTGGCCGTAATCGAACGTGCCATCTTCGAAGCAAATCTTGGACTTACACCAATGAACGATGGTGAATTTATTAGGATCAGCGTACCTCCAATGACGGAGGAAAGACGTAAAGATTTGGTAAAACAATGTAAAGGTCTAGGTGAAGATACAAAGGTGAGTCTGAGAAGTATTCGCCATAAGTTAATGGATGCTGTTAAGAAAGAAGTAAAAGATGGCTATCCGGAAGACGCAGGAAAACGTAAAGAAGGAGAGATAGAAGATAAGATAAAATCATTTGCAAAAAAGATCGATGATCTCATAGATGCAAAAGAGAAAGATATAATGAAAGTGTAAACAGATTTCAATTTGAAACCAGCAATTGAAAAATGGTTAAAACGAATCATAAATAGCGTTTAAATTTCTAAAGAAATAGAGTCAAGGAGCGCAATACAATTTGTAAGATATAATTGAATAAAAAATAGAAGCAATCATTAGGACTCTTCTGACTTAGTTCGGAAGGGTCTTTTTATTTTTAATAAGCAAGAGAATTTTTCCAAAATGAATAATCTCAATTTTAACAGAAATTAGTTCAAAATTGTAGGTGACATTTTATAGGAGAATGGGTCTAATAATAGTATAACATTTAATAACAATCAAAACTCCAAAAAAAACATGGATATAACTGAAATCACAAACAAAGCTACTAACATGGCAATCGAATATGCCCCAAAAGTATTAATGGCCGTAATCACCTTAATAGTAGGTTTATGGATCATAAAGAAATTAATGAAGGTGTTAGATAAGAGTTTGGTTAAAAATGGAATGGACCTATCATTATCTAAGTTTTTATCCTCTTTAATAAGTGCAGGTTTGAAGGTGATGTTATTGTTGTCCGTAGCAGGTATGTTTGGAGTCAATACAACTTCATTTATTGCAATCTTAGGTGGTCTCATGGTAGGTGTAGGAATGGCATTAAATGGTAGTCTCGGTCAAATTGCTTCAGGAGTTATGTTGATGATTTTCAAGCCGTTTAAAGTAGGAGACTTAGTAGATATAGGTGGCGGCAATGTAGGAGTGGTAAACGCGATCAGTGCATTTAATACAGAATTAGGCACTTTAGATAACAAGAAAATTTTTGTCTCTAATAGTAATGTGACAGGTAACACGATTACTAATATTTCTGGACAAGGAACGGTAGGAGTAGAACTTACTTTCGGAATAGGATACAATGATAATATAGATAAGGCCAGAAAGATAATACTGGAAGTTGGAAAAGATTGTCCTTATATTCTTAATGAACCAGCTCAAGGTGTAGTAGTAGCTAATTTGGGAGATAGCTCAGTAGATTTAGCTACGCGTCCGTTTTGTAAAAGCGAGCATTATTGGGATGTAATGTTTTATATGCAAGAGCATGTAAAGAAAGCCTTTGACGCACAAGGAGTAGGAATACCATATCCTACTATGGATCTCAATGTTGTAAATCAGAACTAAGAATCATAATTCTTATTAATCTTATTAAATGAAATGAGTTTGAAGCATACATCTTCAAACTCATTTTTTTCTTTATTAGATTCTGAATTGGATAATGGTTAGTTTTTAACCCACCGTTTTGTAATGCTACCTTCTTCAGTTGATAAAGTAATGAAGTACAATCCTGATGTCCAAGTACTAGTTTCTACTTCATTGATACCTTGCTTTAACTCTGAGGTAAAAATTATCTTGCTATCGACGGATACGATTTTTAAATTTCCAGCATACGCTGATTGAATATGGATGGAGTTAAATCCTGGATTAGGATAAATTTCAACCGCATCTTCATCTAATTGATCATCAACACCAACTGGCCAGCAACTCGAAAAAGAATCTCCAATATAAACGACTTCATCATTTGCAGTAAAGCAACCCAATGTTTTTGAAAAATCAATCCAAGCAATATTCTGATATTCTGTCAATGGAAATATCGTCGAACCTATACCTTCTATCATTTCAAAATATCCAAATCCATTTAATGCTTCAACATATAATGTTTTTCTGATCGATCCGTCGAGATATTCTATATTATAAACACTATCGATTCTTAGGTCTGCTGCTCCGATGTATTGGTCACTAAATAATGTGTCACCTTGCTCAAGGTTAAAATCAAAATATAAATCCTCACCAGTATCTATTTGGCGGCCAAATAATTTGCCATTGCACTCACGCATGTACAGCGGATAGTCTGTCCAGTCATCACTATTTTCTTCTACAGCCGTTTCTATTTGCAGATACTTTTTTCCTTGGAGAGATACTTCTTCTGATTTGAATCTTTGTTTAGTCGTGCTATAATTTGGTCCACTGATCGTGGTGACATTCCACTGATTGTTGGCATCCACTAAAGGATATTCTTGATCCAAACAATCTTCAGTAACATAGAATATTATCCTACAATAATCACTGTTGCCAGCAAGATCCCAATGGTAGATGTCCACGTTGATAGATCCGTTATCGAAGTCTTCTATGTTGAAGGTCCTACTGCTCGTTCTTGTTGTCGGATTGTATTCTGGATCATTCTCTGGTGCTACTTCCGAAAAGGTATATCTAAATAACTCTTTGGGAGTGCAAAAGTCAAATGCCCCAATATCAAACATTTTTGCCTCTATCGTATGCGGGAATTGTGAGTCTCCTAGATTCCAGAGAGAAACGCAAAATGGGGTTGGCGGATTTTCATCTCTCACCTCTATCTCCTGTTCACCAAAGAATAACCCTTCTATTCCATCAGTCGCATCATAAAGGCACCAATCGATCACAGTGATCCTTCTAAGTAATTTGAAACTTGATTCATTGACAAAATCAAAAGTGTCAACATCTTCTGTATATCCAATAAAGTCACATGGTCCACCTGTCCAAGTC
>CALBEE010000158.1 GCA_937927575.1 uncultured Saprospiraceae bacterium
GTAAAAAACAGGGTTTTCTTTTGTATTAAGATAATAACTAATGTCTTGATTTCAAAGCCTTTACACTACTTCTGAATATCCCTAGTTAGATGTAAAAAATACATTCCAAAATTAAGGTTACTACAATCTATTCTGCTAACATTTTCATGATCTAAAATCAGTTGACCTTGAAGATTAAATACTCTAGCCTGAGTAATATTATTTTCAGCTTCAAGGTATAAATAATTGTTTGTTGGATTGGGGTATATATTTATTTCTGATTCCGGAATTTCTTCTACATCAGTCACCCAACATCCTTCTGTATTATTGACTCCTTCATATACAATATCTCCATCAGAATAGTAACAAAGTAAATGACCCGGTACATCAAAAAAACAAGAATAAATAGTTGATGCTAATGGGTAATCAATGTTACCTATACCTTGAATCCAAATTATATCGAAATTAGAACCACAATTAAGAGTTATTCTTTTTCTACTACTTCCGTTCTGTAATTCTATCGAGTCTACCAAAACAACTGTAAGTTCTGTTCCCGGATCGTTAGCAAATTCTCTACTTATGAAAATCTCCCCTTCAATTAAGCTAAAATCATGAATTAATAGTTCTGTACTATCCGTTGGATTATATAGATATACTTTATCATCTACTTCACTAAAGGCTTGCGTTTCTATTAAAGTCCATTCGCTTCCATTTTCATCATTAGAAAGTTCGGTATGATAATATGTCTTCCCTTGGTATGATTTAGGAATAGTATTTAATCGAATTTTAACAGTAGATAGATTTGAACTAAATTGACCACCAGAGACTATATTCCATTGACTTCTGAAATCAATTAAATTTGCTTCTTGAGGTTCATTTTCCCACCAACAACCAAAAAAATCTTGATTTTCGAAAAAAAGAGGAATTCCATTCTGCGAGAAACAAATAAGTGTAGTACCTACATCTGCAAAACAAGTATATTCAGCTTGATTAAAACCATAATAAATACTACCTAGTCCTTCTACCCAAGGTATCATACAATCATCACCATTACTTAGATAAATTCGTTTCCTTAAAGAGCCATCTTCCAATTGAATAGAATCAATATCAACCACCGTTAGATCTACTTCACCAATAAAATTTTCACCAAGTAATACATCACCAACTTCTAGTCCAAAGTCATAGAGCAATACTTCACTGCTATCAACTAAATTTAATTGATAAACTTTTTTATCATCTTCTCTATATGCCGAAAAATCATATGGAATCCATTCTACTCCTAATTCTTCCACTGAATATTCCATCGTGAAATACACTAAATTATTTACCGAAATTGAATCACCATTAAATCTATACGCTGTAGTATTACCATTGCCTCCAATATCACCGGCCAACATATTCCATTGACTGTCAAAATTGATAAAACTAAAATTAGTTTGAGCAAATGAACATTGCACAAAGCATATAATTGTGATTAGTGTAAAAAATGTACTTTTCATTCTATTGCATTTTAATAATTATGGCTTAACCAAAACTACTAAAATAAAATCTAACGTTTTGTCAGTTTGAAGAAGTCGAGAACAATTCTTAAAGCTTAGCACTAATTAGAATCTATCAAATTTATGGCATCTAAAAAATTTATACTTCAGAAGTAAAATGGAATTTAATATCAGGATGATTCTCTTGCGCCATTTTTAGAGACCACGCTGACTCTGCCAAGAATACCAATTTGCCATCTTTATCCTTCGCCAAATCACGCATACGTTTTTTTCGAAAATCCTTGAAAGCTTCTACATCTTCATAAGTTACCCAGCAAGCTCTATTTAATCCTACTGGCTCATAAGCAACAGAAGCACCATACTCATGTTGTAACCTATATTGTATTACATCAAATTGTAAGGCTCCAACTGTTCCAATTATTATTCTTCCTGTGGTCTCAGTCTTAAACATCTGTGCCACTCCTTCATCCATCAATTGATCTAATCCTTTTTCTAATTGCTTAGATTTCATTGGATCCATATTATTGACAAATCTAAATTGCTCTGGAGAGAAACTAGGAATTCCTTTGAAATGTAATTTTTCTCCTTCGGTAAGAGAGTCACCTATTTTAAAATTTCCAGAATCATAAAGGCCCACTATATCACCAGGAAATGCTTCCTCCACAATCGATTTTTTACTTGCCATAAATGCAGTGGGATTCGAAAATTTAATTTTCTTGTCTTTACGAATATGTAAATAATTCGTGTTACGCTTAAAAGTACCGCTACAAATTCTTAGGAATGCGATACGATCTCTATGCTTAGGATCCATGTTAGCGTGAATCTTAAATATGAATCCCGAAAACTTACTTTCGTTGGGTAATATTTCTCTTTCCTCAGTAACTCTTGGGAGAGGTGTAGGCGCAATTTCTACAAAACAATCTAATAATTCCTTTACACCAAAATTATTAATTGCACTTCCAAAAAACACTGGCGACACTTGTCCATTTAAATAAGCCTCTCTATCAAATTCTGGGTAGACCCCAGTCATCATTTCAGTTTCTTCGCGTAATTCTTGTGCCAAAGATTCCCCCAATTTATCTTCTAATATTGGGTCTGACAAATCAGATATTTTGACAATATCATCTTGTACCTGTTTGCCATGCGGAGAAAACAATAGTAGTTCTTCTTTATAAATATTATAGACTCCTTTAAATCGTTGTCCCATTCCGGCTGGCCAACTTAAAGGCGTTACATTGAGTCCTAATTTTTCTTCAATTTCATCGAGTAGATCAATGCCATCTTTTCCTTCTCTATCTAGCTTATTGATAAACACTATGATGGGTGTCTTACGCATTCTACAAACTTCAACAAGTCTCTCTGTCTGTGGCTCGACTCCCTTAGCTACATCTATCACAACGATCACACTATCTACTGCCGTCAATGTTCTGAAAGTATCTTCAGCAAAATCTTTGTGACCCGGAGTATCTAATATATTGACTTTGCGATCTCGATATTCGAATGCCATTACTGAGGTAGCTACCGAGATACCTCTTTGTCGTTCTATCTCCATAAAATCAGAAGTGGCTCCTTTCTTAATCTTATTAGATTTTACTGCTCCAGCTTCCTGAATCGCTCCACCAAATAATAACAATTTTTCAGTTAGTGTAGTCTTTCCGGCATCTGGATGCGATACGATACCAAATGTTCTCCTCTTATTGATCTCTTCTTGTAATGCCATACGATTAAATATTGGCTGCAAATGTAATTAATAAAGCTGTAAAGATCATTCGTAACCATTCTAACTTCATACAAAGAAATAGGGCAACTTACCTATGTAAGCAGCCCTATAGAAGCAATCATTATTACTAGCTCAGTAAGTAATACTGGCAGTATATCGGAGCTAAGCTCCTAAGTCAATCCATATTGTATTGTACTCTTGTAAGCGTCTTTGAATTACGCTTACTCTACGTCTTTAGCTTCCGTTATCTTCAACAGCCTGAAAGCAATTATACTTGAGGCAAGTATCATGGCCTTTTGGTTGCCATTATCTAGCAAAGCCTGAAGCCTATGCTACTTTACTAGTTTACTGAGTTAGTGTCTTTCGCTATTCCTGAGATTGTCGGATTTCCGATTACCTCCAGATTTCTAAGCGTATTTTCTTGACAGTTCAGCGCTTTTTCCACGTTAAGCTTTCCTCTTCTATACAAATCACCTTTCAAAGTAGCATTGGTTACCAAATACTTACTAAGATCTAAGTCTGTATTTTGACTCAATTGTATATCTATATTTTCACCTTTACCCATTAGATCAATAGATTGTTTACCATCCAAATTGAGTTGTAAATTTTCTATATCCATTACAGCTGTCAAATCTCCTCTACCCGAATTGTAAATGGAAAGATTTTCTTGTGTTAATCCTTTGAGCTTGGTATAATTTACATCTTCAAGATTCAGTTGATCCAGCTCTGTAACATAAGCATATACCTTCAATGGCGTATTATGATACCTATTCATGTTTTTAATGTTCACACTTCCATTTATCGAACTGTATTCTACATTTTCAACTAAATCTTGATTCCCAACAATACTCACTGAAGCTTCATCTGCCTGCACTAATTCAATATCAAAATGACCCTCAATAAATAGACTTTTCATTTTATCTATTGGTATTTTGAGTTCGTGATTTGCTATTTCATTATATTCTTCAGAATACAAACCATTCTCCCCCATTTTCCAGGTATAATTTTCTTCATTCCATGGTCTTGGTTGGGAATTGTCAAAAGAAGATCCATATAGTTTATGCTCAGTCGCACCATCAAATTTCACTTCTTTGTCCATCGGAATTGCAACAGTGTATAGCAATGCTTGACCTCTATAATTTTTCCCTTTTGGTAATAGAAATTTTTCAGGTATGATGATGTTTCCTTCCTCATTAATTTCGAAATCCGCTTTGACCATTCCTGCATTAGATAAGGCATCTTTTTTATTTGTTCCTCTCGCTGCAATATTCTTCGTCACATGAATATTATGATCCTTAGATTTTACAATTTTAAGATGTATATCATCTACAAATAATCCTTCATTAGTCGGTTGAAGTCCAGCAACATCTAGAAATACTACATCGTCTTTATGCTCATCACTTACTCTAATATTAATAATATCATTACTTATACTCTTACTATAACTATCAGATATATTTCCAGAAACTCTATAATCACTAACTGCATTACTAACGCTAAACGCTCCAACTACTATCGACGCAATCCACATCGTACCTAGATTACGCATCCAGTTGTCTTTCATTTTATAACCCAATAATCTTTTCGCTATGAGAGACAAACCAAAAAATAACGGTATGCCCAATGTTAGATATAGAGATAATCCTCCAAGTGAACTTAAAAAATAATTGTTGGGACCTACATATTTTAAGAATGGAAAACAAATGGATATCCCAATAATAATAGCAATTAAAGCTAATCCTAAGACACCTATTAATGTTCCACCAACCACTTTGTAAATCGTCTTCCCAGTCTTACCGATGATGCTAAAAATCGCGGAGAATATACCTCCAATCAATCCAAATACTGCAGCGAATCCTCTTAGTATGAAGTTGCGTCTTTTCTTAGGTCGGCCTTCTTCATCTCCATCCACATGGCCGCTACTTTTTTTTTTAGACTTAAGATCTTTACCTATCTCTGTGATTCGCTTGGAAAGTTCAGTAATCTCTTCCTCTACCGTTTTTGCGATATTAGAAATATTAATATTTTCTCCTCTCATAGCAAGCTTGTCACTTGAAGTACGAGCTACAGGTACGATCACCCAAAGTAATATGTATAATACCGGACTGATACCAGCAAACAATAAGAGAACAAATGCGATTCTTATCCATAGTGGATCATCTATACCGAAGTATGCTGCCATACCAGAACATAGTCCACCTATAATCTTATCTTCACCATCTCTAAATAATCTTTTCTTTCCACTACGTTTATGATCTCTTTCCGTATAGCTCTCGCTCGTTTCGTGTGAAGGTTCATAATCATCTTCTATAGCTTCAGCTCCAAAATCTTCAGGAGTTCCCATGATTTTTATGACATCATCTAATTCTTTGTTACTAATTATAGAAGACCCTTTCATGCTTTCCTGAAATAGCTCGCCCATACGAACTTCTATATCATGGATGATCTCATCACAACTTTCAGAATCTGAAAAATGTCTACGGATCGTACTTAGATAATTATCTAAGTGAGTATACGCATCGATGTCGATAGTAAATGGCATTCCGCCTAAATTTATATTGAGTATCTTATTCATTTTGTAGCAAATTTAAATAGTAGTGATTGAGAGGTCTTTATTCTTTTTCGTTGGTCATTTTTATTTCTCATCTGAATAAATCTATTTGACCGTCGATTTTGTTGATTGATTTACAGCTGCTGAAAGTTCTTGCCAAGTGTCCATAAGTGCACTTAAGAAATCACTTCCTTTATCTGTCAGTGTATAATATTTACGCGGCGGACCAGATTTCGATTCCTTCCAGCTATAGGCCAGCAGTTCAGCATTTTTAAGCCTACTTAGCAGAGGATACAATGTACCTTCCACCACTATTAACTTAGACTCTTTTAGCTTCTTGATGATATCTGATGGATAAGCCTCCTTTTCTGCTATGATACTGAGTACACATAACTCTAGTAGGCCTTTCCTCATCTGCGCTTTAGTGTTTTCTAACTTCATTTTTCATCTTAGTTATACATGATCGTGATAGATAATGATTGATTGCTTCTATATGATCACAATACAAATATAGCACAACTTATAGTACTATGCAATACAAAGTACACTATTTATGCATGGTACTATATGGAATTATCAATTTTACCGATGAATGGAGAGATATTATCGGCGAAAGGAATTATTTGCTTATTGATTTTACTTTTGAATCAGTTGATGATTACTATTATTCAAACTCAACCCACTTTATGTTGGGAAAGAATTTTGATGTGTAAACAAGAAAAAAATCATTTATAATTCTATTATATCTAGAATATACCAAATAATAATGTTAACTTGTATTTGATAACTAATGGAATAGCATCTCAGTAAAGGATTAGAATAGTTTAGCCATTATAGTTTACACACCTAAATCTAAGTACATATGTTAAAATTACCTACGGCCGTGACCTACGGCCTCAGCCTTGTTATTATATTGCATTTTAGTTCTTGTCAAAAAGATGAATTTGAAAAAACACACGTGAATCGGATCTAATAGAATTAGAAACCAAAATTCGTGGAAGTGCAGAATGTGAAATTTGTCCAGAATTGATTGAAAATGGAGATTTTAGTGTTCATTGCGATGATCCTGTGGATCATTTTCTTGATGTAAACTGTGTAGACGGTCCTTGGTTCAATTTAATTGGAACTCCAGATGTTCAGTTTGACGCTGAAATTTCTGAAGCTTTATGCTATAGAGCCTTATACTTTATCTTTAATGGAGCATTTTTCCAAGTAACAGGTGAAGCGGCTTTTTATGAGTTTAATTTATTAAAAGAAGTGGATTATTGTCTTGACTTTGATTTCAAATTCTTTGAAGGGCAAGGACCACTTGGCAAAATTGGAGAAGTTTCGGAATACCAAATGTGCATTTATGCTTCTAATTCTCTTTCACATGACCCTAATGCTCTTTTTGATCATCCCAGCGCCTACACGAATCCTACATTATTAAATAATGCGGAAATAATAGAATGTTTTCAACTTACACAAGCGGAGGTGAATGATTGGCAGCATTTTGAAATTGAAATTAATGCCTTGTCACAAGACTACACGCAATTATGGCCAGTGGTTATGCCTTTAGATGGGTTGACATTTAACTCACCACACTTTAATCAAGACAATCGAGCCTATTTTGATAATTTTTCCCTTAATTGTGTATCAGAGCAACTCATAGGAATCGGTAGCGAAAAAAATGGTTGTAATTATACATTCTGGGCAGAGGAAAGGCCTAATTCTGATATAGATGTCGTTTCCTGGGGTTGGGATTTCGGAGATGGAACATCAGGGCAAGGAGATGACATTACACATACCTATACAGAAGCTGGCGATTATACAGTAACCCTTTATATCGTAGATGAAAACGGCTGCTGTCATACAGAAGAAATAGAAGTAAATTGTGAAATGATCGATGCAGATTACTGTAAATATATATGTCAT
>CALBEE010000159.1 GCA_937927575.1 uncultured Saprospiraceae bacterium
ATATTGCCAACGGATACCAATCTCTACGATCTAATATTACAGGCCATCGCAATATTACCAATGGATTTGTTGCTCTTTATTCAAATACTAGCGGCCATAATAACATTGCCAATGGAGATAGTACACTCTATTCTAACACCACAGGAAATCATAATATTGCTAGTGGAAATCGTGCCTTAGGAAATAACACGGTCGGCAATGGAAATATAGCAATAGGAGCGGAAGCAGCTAGAAATTATGATGGCGAAAAAAGCGTAATGCTAGGACACAACGCTGGTAAAAATGCTATTGGCTCTCATAAACTCTATATCGAAAACTCTGATGCGGATTCTACCGCAGCCCTAATCTATGGTGAGTTTGATAATGACCTACTAAGACTCAATGCTAAAGTCGTCATGCGTGATGGATGGTCTGATGGTGATGGCGATACTAAGATACAAGTAGAAGAAACATCAGATGACGACATCATCAGAATGGATCTCGCAGGTAGAGAAAGTATACGAATGGAAGGAGACACGATCGGAAGAACGAGGATCGTCATGCCAAATAACAACGGAAATATTGCTATAGGTCATGAAAGTCTATTATCTAATACGACTGGACAAAACAATATTGCTATTGGATATCAATCGCTGTATTCTAATAATCATGGACTTGATAATATAGCTACAGGCTATCAGGCCCTATATTCTAATACTTCTGGTGATGGTAATATAGCCAATGGATATCAAGCTCTTTTATCCAATACTACAGGAAATAATAACATAGCCAATGGATTTACAGCGCTTACCGACAACACTACAGGAAATGATAACATAGCTAATGGAATTGCAGCCTTATCCTCTAATACTACAGGAAGTAACAACATAGCTAATGGAAATTTAGCCTTATACTACAATACTATAGGAAATAACAACATTGCCAATGGACGAGGAGCACTTGGTGAGAATACGGAAGGAAACAATAACATTGCTAATGGAAATTCTGCCTTGGGGAATAATACTTTAGGAAACAATAACATTGCCAACGGTTATAATGCACTTTCAAAGAATAGTGAAGGAAACAATAACATTGCTAATGGAAATTCTGCACTTTACTTCAATACTTATGGCAGTAATAACATTGCTAATGGAGACAGCACTCTTTATTCTAACACTACAGGAGAATATAACATTGCCAATGGAGATCGATCATTATTCTCCAATATAACAGGAAGTAATAACATTGCCAATGGACAACAAGCACTTTCGTTTAATACAGCTGGAGATAACAATATAGCTAACGGTAATCAAACGCTCTATTCCAATACAACTGGAGAAAATAATATTGCCAATGGGTACCGAGCTCTTCGTTCCAATACTTCGGGTATTAATAATATTGCCACTGGATTTCAAGCTCTTAATAAGAACACAGAAGGAAATAATAATATTGCCAATGGATATAAAGCTCTTTTTTCTAATACTACAGGTTTAAATAATATAGCTCATGGCTATGAAACACTGACTCTAAACACAGAAGGAGAAAATAATATTGCCAGTGGGTACCGAGCACTTCGTTTCAATACTTCGGGTATTAATAATATTGCCACTGGATATCAAGCTCTTAATAAGAACACAGAAGGAAATAATAATATTGCCACTGGATATCAAGCTCTCCTTTCTAACACAACAGGAGAAAGTAACATAGCAATTGGTTATACAGCATTGCATAGCAATATCACAGGCAATGGCAATCTAGCAATGGGGTATTTTTCGCTCAATAACAACACTAGCGGCTTAAGAAATGTAGCCCTAGGATCCTCAACACTGGAGTCCAATGATATAGGATCTAATAATATCGCTATCGGATGGAATGCAGGAAAATCCGTAACTGGCTCTAATAATGTAATGCTAGGTCACGAAGCTGGGAGAAATAATACTGGTCAATCGAATGTAATGATCGGTCATAACGCTGGAAAGAATGCAACTGGATCGGATAAACTTTACATCGAAAACTCAGATGCTGGTATAAGCCAAGCACTTATCTACGGAGATTTCAACAATGATTTCTTAAAATTCAACGGAAATGTGACGGTGAAGCATCCTGCCTCCAGCGGTAACTTAGAAGTCTTTCGTGTAGAGCACTCTAGCGGTAATTATCGATTTAGAGTATGGAATGATGGAGATGCTGATCTTACAGGTACACTTACTCAAAACAGTGACAAAAGACTCAAAAAGAACATCATTCCCCTTAGCCAAAGCCTTTCTAAGATACTCGAACTCAATGGCTACCACTACCACTGGAAAGATGAAAATAGATCTTCAAAACTTCAAACCGGTGTCATCGCTCAAGAACTAATAGAAGTCTTACCAGAACTCGTAACTCAAAAAGAAGCGCATTATTCTGTCAATTATATGGGTTTGATTCCGCATCTAATCGAGAGCACCAAAGAACAACAATCCATCATAACTGCGCAACAAGAAAAAATAGATAGCCAAGAAACTCAACTGCAAGATCAACAAAAAACGATTGATCAATTAGTAAAAGATATGGCACTACTCAAGCAAATGATAGAGAGATAAGAGAGGGCTAATTATCAATTTCCAAAAGAGCATTTAAGATTTCTAATACTTGACCAATAAAAAAGACACCCTAATATGATCATCCGAAAACTAAACAACTACAACCAATCGCGAAACGATGAAAGGCCTTCTTTCAAAAAATTACAACGTCTTGTCATCCATCAAGATGGTTGTATTCGACTCCTCAATTTTGAGCATATCGAATATATCAAGGCCGATAGTAACTACTGTCATATATACTTGACTAATGATGAGCATTTGCTAGTATCCAAAACGCTTAAGAGTCTCTTAGAAGATCTTGACAATACTTTTATACGAACGCATAAATCGTATATCGCTAACATGAGATGCATTACCGCATACCACATAAAAGATGCAATGCTTACAATGACATCTGGTAACCAATTGGATGTATCACGCGCAAACAAATCCATGCTTAAAAATTTAATGATCAGATAAATAGGTTAAGCCTTTTGATTTAAGTTCTCCCTTCAATTTATAAATATAACCGCAATGAAAAATCTAATACTCCTAACCATTCTAATTTTCATAGTACAGCTATCGCACGCGCAGATAGGCATCAACACAAACACTCCAGATCCTAGCGCCGCATTAGATGTGAACTCATCAGATAAAGGTTTACTCATCCCAAGAGTAGAAACTTCATCTGTATCTTCTCCAGCTACTGGACTAATGGTTTTCCAACCCAGTGATAATGGGTTCTACTTTTATAATGGAACCACATGGCAGATATTGGGATCAGTAGTACAATCAGAATTAGCTGATGCTGATGGAGACACAAAAATACAAGTAGAAGAAACTACAGATGATGACATCATAAGACTACGTATAAAAGGTCAGCAAAAGATGAAAATTGTGAGTGACTCCATAGGTAGAACTAGAATGGAATGGTCCAATAACAGTAATAATATTGCTAATGGTTTTAATGCATTGCAAAACAATACCACTGGTAATGATAATATTGCCAATGGGTCTATTGCATTGGAGAATAATACCACTGGCTCTAATAACATAGCCAATGGATACGCTACTTTAGCCGAAAACACAGCTGGCAACAATAACATTGCAAATGGAAGATTAGCATTAAATAAAAACACAACTGGTCATAATAATATTGCAAACGGCTACGGTGCATTGAACAAAAATATCATTGGAGAAAACAATATTGCTAATGGTAATAATGCATTAACTAACAATATAACTGGGAATGATAATATTGCCCACGGATATCGAGCTTTATATAGTAATACTTACGGAGTTGACAATATAGCAAACGGAAAAAATTCATTGTACAATAATACAGATGGCTCTTCGAATATAGCAATGGGATTTGAAGCATTATATAATAACACGAGCGGATCTAGCAATGTAGCCCTTGGCTATTGGTCACTACGTGAAAATACTGAAGGGATATACAACATCGCACTTGGACCTCAAGCAATGTATAGTAATACGGATGGGCAAAACAATATCGCTTTAGGCTTATCTTCATTATACCACAATACTAATGGAGTTAGAAATATCGCGCTAGGTTTTGAAACATTAAAAAGTAATACAACAGGTATAAGCAACATAGCATTGGGCTATCAAGCTTTGAATGAGAACCAGACAGGAAATCATAATATCGCTATTGGAATGGAAGCTGGTAAGTTCTCAAAAGGATCCAATAATCTTTTCTTAGGTAGAGATGCAGGCGCGTTTAATGTATCAGGAAATAAAAATGTATTTATAGGATATCAAGCTGGTCACTTTGAAGTGGGTAGCAACAAATTATATATTGATAATAGCACTACTGCAAAGCCATTAGTCTATGGAGATTTTGACACCAACCTATTTTGGATATCTGGTAATGTAGGTATCGGTAATGTTGCAGATGACAGGACACTTGCTTCTGGATACAAATTATCAGTAAAAGGAAAATTAATGGCCGAAGAAGTACGAGTACTTCTCGAAGCCGATTGGCCTGATTATGTATTTGAAGATAATTACGCACTTACTCCGATACCAGAATTAGAAAAGCAAATAGATGATCTTGGTCATCTACCAGGGATACCTTCCGCTGCAGAAATAGAAACCAACGGTCAAGATCTAGGAGAAATAAATAGATTGCAGATTGAGAAGATAGAAGAGTTAACATTATATATTATAGAGTTAGAAAAACGTATCAGACTCATTGAAAACAAACATCAAAATAAGTAGATTATGAATACAATAAATTACAAATTGGCATTAGCATTTTTGTTTTCATTTTCTTTTATAAGCAGTGTTGACAATGTTATTAATGACAATAATATTGATGATATTATGCCTTGTTCTGTCAATCATGAAAGACCTTTGACAATTGAATGGTCAGATCCAGAAAAAAAGGCAATTGAGCATAACCGTGCGATACTTGAACAAATGCTCTTGGATGGTCAAGTACTAAAACTTCCTGTAAGAGCTATAGTTTTTGATGGAGAAGATGATTGGGATACATACCTAGACGAAGAAGAAATACAAGCTGAAATAGATGCAACCAATGCAAAGTATTTGTACGAAGGATTGAATATTCATCTTGAATTAGTAGACTATGCTGTTTACGAAAATGAAGACTTAAATGATGGTTATGGTTGTGGTAGTAGTAGTAGTCCATGGACTATTTGTGATGAACCTACATTTTGGAATCCTTCAGGATCTTATGGTGGCTCAGGTTATATCAATCTTTTCTACTTAAATTTAGAAGGTCCTTCGCAACATGCGTATTTTCCATGGAGCAGTGATTATAATCAAGCAAATACTGTTATTCTAGAAGAAGATTACCTATTCAATGGATGGTCGCTTATGCATGAGCTAGGACATACATTTGGATTGTACCATACTTTTAATTTTGGTACTACTGGTTCAGAAAATGTAACAAGAGATCCTAATAATTCTTGTTATGATTGCGAAGAAGATGGTGATCTTATTTGTGATACCCCAGCAGCTCTTAGTCTCGGATTCGGCAATGGATCAATAGCGACAATGGAAGGAGGAGAAGATGACGACGAATGTGGTTCAGATTTTTCGATGTCATACGTAGGTAATCCGACCGATGCTTGTGGTGACTCATACATCATGAATGCCCTCGTCTATGAAAATATCATGAACTATGGTTCTAGATGGTGTTCACAAGATTTTACCGATGGGCAAGTCGCTCGGATGTGGGAGCATATGGCCACTAAAGTATCTCAACTAAATATGTCTCTAGTCGACCATTGTGATTTTGTAAATATTAATCTAGGTAGTGAAGATGTTCTAAATGGGCAATATATAGAAACTCCAAAAGCGATCACTTCTCGGCAAAATGTAGCGTCATATGACAATCAACTAAATCTATATGGTGCAGATGAAGGCGTGACTTTATTACCTGGATTTCGTGCCCAAATATATTCTAACTTCAAAGCTATTCCTGTTGCAGATGGTTGTAATTAAGATAAGTATCGAAGGCAAAAATGAGTATACAAGCCTTTTATAAAAATCACCTGTTTGGGTGATGGAGACTATTAGCTACTGTAGTAATTTAGCATTTCAATATAATAAGCACATACATTGAAAGATGTATATGCCAACATGCCCTTTTAAAGAACCAAATAAAAAACCAATGGCATTATTAAAACTTGAACCTAAGACTCATAATAGTTTGTCTGCGACTACTGCTATTAGACCTTCCTTCAGAGCATTAAAACGCTTGATTATACATTTCAACGGATGTCTAGAATTTATCAATATGGACGATATTGAATACATCCAAGCGGATAGCAATTACAGCACCATTCATTTAGTCAGTGGCAGCACAAAGACGATTTCCAAAACATTAAAAAAATTAATGCCGTCTTTGAATAGTACATTTATACGCACTCACAAATCATATATTGTCAATCTGAAACATATTAAAACCTACAAGGCCAAAGATTCAGAAATACAAATGCAATCTAATGATCTAGTTTACGTATCCAGAGCCAATAAATCTCTGATGAAAGAAATATTTGTGTAGGTAAGAAAGTATTTACAACTCCATCAATATATATACAAACTACACAAACCTTTTATGCCAACTTGCATTCAAAGGCTTGCACCATTCTTTGAGGAAGGCATCTTTAGTCTTGACTAGATTATCGAAGACGAAAGTATCTTCTTGTAAGCGACCATCTGATACCGCTGCACCTAATTCGGTCAGGGGCAAAGTATCGATCTCTTCATCGATCATGTACGCTACTTGATCACGTCCCATTAAT
>CALBEE010000160.1 GCA_937927575.1 uncultured Saprospiraceae bacterium
AAATATTACGTTCAGCAAGCTCTACTTAGTTAGTCATTAGACTTGCCCATTCTTTTACAAATTCTTTTTTTGCTCTATTGCTCTTTTTCACTTTACCTGATTTCACTAAATCCAAAACGAAGAGTTGCCTTGGTGATAATATATCTGCAGGGTTCTGTCTCTTAGCTATCATTGCATTAGCTTTGGTAGCCCGAATAGTCAGCATTGGAATATTCTGGAAATCGGTTTGGGATAAATAATACTTATCTTGACTATCTATACGATATTTATTTGTTCCCTTTGTGGAGATATTTTGATTTTTGGCAATTTGCTTTTCATGATTATTATCAGTGTATACTCTATCTGCACAACTTTTTTTGGCAGATGCACTCACAAGTTCTTCATAGCTAATTTCCTCTGGATTATAATTAATCTTAACAACTTCAGTACCATTCATGTATCCTGCTTCTGTTGATTTTACTCCAGACATTGATCCTATTTCTCGTTCTCCTGTCCAAAAGCAGTACATACTTAATATAGCTTCTTCGGTATTGTCGGAGAGTTCTTCTTGTAATAAACTAAGGTAATTAGGACTAATCTGATTACTTGCTAATAATGCGTTTTGAATGGTATTAACAACCTGTGCCGGATTATAGGCACCAGAATGTCTCTTGACAATATCTTTTCCATTAGAGTTTACAATTCTTACTACGGGATTATTCCATGAGGGCTCTTTGTATTTTTTTAATACTTTGGCATCATCTCCACCTTTATTATTAAAAATCACCAAAGGGATAAAATATGTTTCTATGGCTTCCACAATCAGTGGATGAGACATCACTTGATTTCCGAATGTGCTACATGTATGACATCCAGGTACTTCTTGAAAAAATATGAATACGGGTAGATCTTGTTTTCTTGATGCCGTTAGAGCTTCTTCATAATCTCTCAGCCAATGCACTTGCCCTAGTTCTATAGGTTGATCGATTTTTTGTGTCCAATCTTGAGCCATTAGCGAGAGTGAAAATAAGCTAATGAAGATTAATGATGATACATGTTTCATAATGCAATGATTTAGTTAGGAGCCTAACGTCTCTACAGTAAATCCAAGTTGTGCTAAGTCGTCCCAATATGTAGGATATGACTTCCGAACGACCTCTTTATCTTTAATAATCATCGGAAATAGCAAAGCAAGTGGAGCAAAGGCCATCGCCATTCTATGGTCATCATAGGTCTCTATTTCTGCTTCTTCGTTATACTGGGCTTTTCCCTCTTGCATAAAATATTGAATCGCAGTTTTCTGGGAAAATCGCAGAGGCATTTTTACAAAACTAACATCAAATTTTTTCAATTCAGTTTTTAATGCCTTAGTTCTGTCTGTTTCTTTTATGGCTAGGGTTTGAAGACCTGACATTAATAAAGAAGTTCCTCTTGCTGCCCCAATGACAGAAACAGTTTGTGCTATATCGGGTTGAGATATAAAATCATATTCATAAAATGGTATCGATTCTTGTTGCACTTTAGTAATCCTTAAACTTCTATCTTCATACAAGGTTTTTATTCCAAATGAAGACATCATTTTACTTATAGCGCTATCACCTTGTAATGCTTGATTAGTAAGTCCATGGATAGTGATGTCTGCATCCTCAGCTATGGCTGCTATGGCATACAAGTATGATGCCGATGACCAGTCGGATTCTACAAAGTAATTTTTAGCTATATACTCTTGCGGCTTAATCGTGATCGTTAATTCTTCCCATTGATAACTAATACCAAAGTATTCCATGATACGTAAAGTCATCTCTATGTATGGACGAGAAACCGGTTCTGATTCAAGATTGATGATTAGTCCATTAGGTAGAGTAGGCGCCACTAATAACAAGGCGGTTATGTACTGCGAGCTAATATTTGATTTTAGGCTAACTGAATTTTTCTCTATGTTTCCTTTCTTAATCTCTAATGGTGGAAAACCTATTTCTCCTTTATATTGTATATCTCCACCTAATGAATTTATAGCATCTACCAATTCACCAATAGGACGTTGATGCATTCTTTCGGAACCACTTAAAAAGGTCTCTCTACCAGTCACGGCACAATAGGCCGTCATAAATCGATAGGTCGTTCCAGCATGACCTGCGTTGAGATCTAAGTTTTCGGAAGCTAATAGACGTACTAATGTTTGAGTATCTGCGCTATTAGAAAGATTTTCAATTTTAAATTCATCCTTACATAATGCTTGTATAATTAAAACTCTATTAGAAATACTTTTGCTTCCTGTAAGATGGATTACACCTTTAGCTACTTTAGTCGGATGTGATATTTTTAGATCAATACTCAAGGCTATTAATTTTCTAAGACTCTGAAAAACGGGGTTTGGTTATAAAGATATAAACAGAAGAAAGTAATATACCCACTACAGAAAATATAACGTCGTTTTTGTCGTAAGTGTTTTTGCCACCTAGATTGTGAATTTTGAATTCTTGAAGAACAACATACATTCCTGCCAATACTACAATGCTAAAATATACTATGGAGTAATTGGGTTGGAATTTATACTTTTCTTTAATCTTTTCAATAAAATAAATTGCAATATTGATTAGACATAAAGTACCTATTACTGCTTCGCATAAATTGGGTATGGATAACACAATCGTTTCAAAAGGATCTCCTAATTTAGATTCTAAAACGTATGGGCGAAAAAGGAATTTATTAAAAATAAAAATTAGACCAAAGACGAACATTACTTTTAAATTAGTAAAGATACTTTTCATCCATTTATTTATTCAGGATAGACAAAAGTAACTGTTTCCTCAAGATCAGCATGCAGACTTTTTCCGACTGGACAGCCATGTGCAGCTGCTTCCAATATTTTGCGATCTTTGTGGTCATAATTTTTTGACATATGAATTACTACGTCTAAAGCTGAAATTCTCCTTGGATTTGATGCCATTGTTTTAGTAACCTCAGCCGTAGCACCTTTCATATCTATTTTATGATTTCTTGCGGCGATCCCCATAATGGTCAGCATACAACTACCCAAAGCCGTAGCCACTAAGTCCGTTGGAGAAAAAGATTCTCCTTTACCTTCATTGTCAATGGGTGCATCAGTTGAGATTAACGTTCCTGATTTTTTATGGATCGCTTTACATCGTAATCCACCTTCGTATAGTACTTTGGCTGTCATTCTTCTTCGGTTTTGGGTTTTTTCGATTCATACTTATCTTCATATCTGCGTTTACGTTCTTCTGTTCTCGCTTTATCTGATTCGTCGTATCTAATTATGATTTCTTTGACTAATCTATGTCTTACTACATCGTCAGCGGTAAGGAATAGTTTTCCTATTCCTTTAATATTGCCTAGAATATCTAATGCTCTGTATAATCCCGATTTTTGATGTCCGGGAAGATCTATCTGTGACATGTCTCCAGTAATAATACATTTTGCTGATGGTCCCAGACGTGTCAAAAACATCTTGAGTTGTGTAGTAGTACAATTTTGTGCTTCATCCATAATGATAAATGCATTGTCTAATGTTCTACCTCTCATAAATGCTAAAGGGGCTACTTCGATTACCCTTGTGGACATAAAGTAGTTGAGCTTTTCAGCGGGTAACAGATCGTCCAATGCGTCATATAATGGACGTAAATAAGGATCTACCTTATCATTGAGATCTCCAGGTAGAAAACCAAGACTCTCGCCAGCTTCTACAGCAGGTCTAGTAAGAATAATCTTTTTTACGAGTCTACTTTTTAAGGCTTTTACAGCCAAGGCTACAGCTACATAGGTTTTACCAGTTCCTGCAGGGCCTATGGCAAAGACGATATCATCTTTTTCACTCATTTCTACCAGTAGCTTCTGATTCTTTGTCTTGGCTTTGATAGGTTTTCCCCCACGACCGTACACTATCGTGCTTCCATTACTGGTAGTAGATATTTTGTTTTCGAAGGCATGATTGTTCTGAAGTAAATCTTCGACCGCTTGTTTATCCAGCACATGCTTATCTTGTATCATGCGAACCATGATTTCGATCTTGCCTTTTGCCTCTTGAGTAAGCTTTTTGTCACCCTTAAGTTTGATCTGATTACCTCTACCTGTAAACGTTACATCAGGATATGCTTCCTTTATAAGTTCTAAATTCTGATTATTTTGTCCATAGAGATCTGATGGGTCTACAGCGTCTATGGTAAGTACTATTTCACTCAATATATCTAGATATGTTTTACTTGGGTATTACTAGGCAATATTGCCTTTAATGGGATATCTGGGTTGCTGCGCAATTACATGCTTATTAAGAATGCAATTTCATACATTTGCGTTCATTCAAAAGTAACATAGTTTGCTTTAATAACGTAGATTATTTAATAAGACAGATGAAGATCATCTCACTTACTACTGATTTTGGGATTGCCGACTACTTTGTCGCGGATCTCAAGGCCTCTATACTATCGCAGTATGCAGATATTCAGTTTGTGGATGTAAGCCATCAGATTGCCTCTCACGATATTATGCAAGCCGCATACTTCGTGCAAAATGTGCACAGTTCCTTCCCAATCGGCACCATCCACATAGTTGCAGTATATAATTATTACGAGCCTAAAAGTAAGTTTGTAGCCTTTGAGCGAGAAGGCCAATACTATTTAGGACCTAATAATGGTGTCTTTTCATTGATATTTGATGATATAGACCCTGCACAAGTGCGAGAAATTGATTTTGGAATTGATATTTCACTTACTAGCATCTTTAGTAACGCTGTAGCATTGATCAGTAATGGGATTCCACTAACTGATATTGGTCCTGTCATAGATGAGTTTCACACCAAATTACCAATAAGTCCAGTGATTACTCAGAGCCAAATTAGAGCTACAGTATTGCATATTGATCATTACAATAATGCCATCATCAATATTACAAAGCCTCAATTTGAGCAAATCCGTAATGGAAGGAAATTCGAAATTTATTATAAACAGACAGATCCCATTCGCCATATATGCTTGCATTATGGTGAAGTAGCGGTAGGAGAGGTGTTAGCCTTATTCGATAGTACTGGTTACCTTGTTATTGCTATTAATATGGATCGAGCTTCTGACCAATTGAATCTTATTAAAAACGAAACGATTCAAATCAACTTTTATGATTAAGCGAGTGGTCAAGTTGACTATTAAAAAGTCTGAGATAGATACCTTTAAAGCATTGTTTTTAGAAATTAAGTCGATCATTCTTTCTTTTGACTGTTCGTATGTTGAATGCCTTCAATCTCAGCACAATCCCTGTATATTCTTTACCTATAGCCATTGGAAGTCGGAAGAAGCCCTTGATGAATATAGGCATTCTGATCAATTTGCATCCATATGGAAAAGTACCAAAGCACTTTTTGAAGCTAAAGCTGAGGCTTGGAGTACCCAAGAGGTTACAAAAGACCAATTAGGCAAGCATATTTAGGAATAATTGATTACTTAACCTTAATATTACAATGGCTCTAATATTCTAATCAAATCTTGGAACCATTACTTAAAAAACGTGTGCCATTATTATGAAAACAACAGTATCGATTGAAAATGCTGAATTTTTCGCTTATCACGGTTATTATGAAGAAGAGAGAAGGACTGGCAATACATTTCTGATAGATTGTGAAGTCGAAGTAAAGTCATTTGATAGTCTTGATGATAATATCGCAGATACGGTGAATTATGAGCAATTATACACCGTTTGCAAAGAAGAGATGGCTAATACACAGAAGCTACTTGAAACAGTAGTACTCAATATTATTAATAGGATTAAAAATGACTTAAATCATAGCACTGGGGGTAAAGTCAAATTATCCAAAATAGCACCGCAATTGGGAGGGAAGGTTGAAAAGGCTGTAGTAGAAATGAAATTCTAGTATATTCTTCAATTTAAATTTTATAGAAACATCCCCATTTCACTAGCCTTCACATCCAAATGTCAATAATTTTTGCAAAAAGAAGTAACTTTCTAAGAATTTTGCGTCATAACATCTGTAACATGCTTACAAGTGTTTACAACTATAACCGAAATTGTTAATTAATCTACTAAACCCGCTAGTATCAGGAAGCGTATCAAGCGCTCAGAGTGATGAAGAGATAGTCGATATGTATATCGCTTCACAGAGTCCTCGATTGTTTGATATTCTCTATGATCGATACTCTAAAAAGGTATTTGTTAAATGCAATTCCTTGCTTAGAGATCAAGCTAAGGCAGAAGATGCTATGCAAGAGATATTTATCAAGGTTTTGTTGAATCTTTCGAAATTCAATAAAAAGGCGAAATTCTCTACATGGCTTTATTCTATTACTTACAACTATTGCATAGATAGTATAAGGAAAGGAAAAAAACGAAAAAGTGTATCTGTAGAAGATGTAGGAGAGCTAGAACAAGTGCCGGATACCATTGATGATAAAAGACTGTTAGAAACGAATATTGTTCGATTAAAGGCAGTACTGGATAAAATACCGACTGAAGATAAAGCGATCCTCCTGATGAAATATCAAGATGATATGTCTATAAAAGAAATTGGAAGTGCACTCTCAAAATCAGAAAGTGCAGTGAAAATGAAAATAAAAAGAGCGAAAGAAAAATTTGTAAAACAATACAGCATTATATACCAAGACGCCATTTAAGGAAGGTCCCCTCTTTCTTTAAGAATGAAAACAATTTTTAGAAAGACGATCATTTTTAAAAAGAACAAAAAGTAATAGGTATGAACAATTTTAAAAAACTTCAAGACGAAGAACTTAGTAATGTTCAGTTTAGATCTAATAGTATCAAATCTGGTATTAGTAGCAGCATGGGTGCATTTAGATTTGTAGGCGATATGTTAGATCTGTTTATCCCAAAGGTACTTGGTATCTTTGTGAATATGGCAGGAGGTGATGACAAGTCTACTTCGATAAGAAGACCGAAATATCCGAATACTCCAGAATAATAAATAACCCCTCGATTATTTTTAATCAACAAACCAAAACGAACTAAAAGATATGCCAGATATTCAAGCTATAATGACCAGGATGTTAGAAGATATGGGCTCAATGATTCCTAATATAGTAATAGCAATTTTAATATTTGTTGTCGGTTACATAATTTCCAAGGTAGTAACCAAAGTAATAGAAAAGGCATTACTTAAACTCAAAGTAGATCAACTGGGAGATAAGTTGAATGAAATCGATATCGTAAGTAAAGCTAACGCTGACATCAAGCTCAGTAAGGTTTTTTCTAAAGCAGTATATTATTTCTTATTGCTTTTCTTTATGGTCGCAGCTGCGGAAGCCTTAAATATGCCTGCCGTTTCTGAAGTGTTTAAAGGAATTTTTGATTTCTTTCCTAAGGCAATTACGGCATTGCTTATAATGATTCTTGGTCTTCTTTTCGCAGAATTTATGCGAAAGATTCTTGAAACCGCAATGAAATCTTTAGGTATCTCTTCAGCAGTACTTATTTCAAATTTTATTTTTTACTTTTTATTTGTCAATATTTTTATCCTTGCACTTTCCCAAGCTGAAATTAATACCGACTTCTTATCGCAAAATTTATCGCTTATCATTGGCGGTGTGGTAGCAGCATTTGCCATAGCATACGGTTTAGCTTCTAGAGATGTAGTCGCTAACTATGTTGCTTCTTTTTATGCCGTAAAAAATGTAGAAATTGGAGATAGAATTACCATCGAAGATGTCTCTGGTGTGGTGACAGATATAGATAAATCCTCTGTAGTAATACAAACAGATAATAGTAAAGTGCTAATTCCACTCAGCAAATTCATGAATCAAAACGTTGAGATACATAGATAAGACATTATAGAAATTTTTAATATTTGTCATATAATTTATATTACTAGGAACATTAAGTCAAAGAGCAATAAGCTCTAATTATTTTAAAACTAATTATTAAACTGAAGATGAAAAAAATTCAACTATTACTCATCATGGTATTTTCCGTAAGTATCATGTCAGCTCAAACTATTGAAGAGTTAAAGTCAATGAAAGCTGCCAAAGCTGCTGAAGCTGCGGATTTTCAAGGTAAAGCGGATGCAATCAATGCAGAAATAGCAGGAATAGATGCTCAAATCACTGAACTTACAGGATGGACTACAGGTCTAAACGGAACCATTGGATTTGATTTTGCAAATTCTGATAAATGGCAAGCGAATCCAAATCCAAGTGCTGAATCAAGTAGCTTAGGATTAGGAATCACAGCATTCGCTAATAAAGATCAAGCGAAGTACTTCTGGAACAACAAAGGTATTTTCCAAAAAGCTTGGCAAGATGTTGATATCGCTGGAGTAGGTGAAGATGATGACCTTTTTGATCAGGGTACTGTTGATATCATCAACATATCTTCATTAGCAGGTTATAAGTTAACACCAAAATTAGCTTTATCTGGATTAGGTGAACTCAATACTTCTTTAGGAAATTTCCTAGAGCCAGGAACTGCTGATATCGGAATTGGTGCTACATGGTTACCAATGACAGGTATGACTGTAGTTATTCACCCATTAAACTATCACTTAGCTTGGGATAATGCTGGTGAATTACAATCTACGGGTGCTCTAGGTGCTAAGATCAGAGCGGATTACGGTAGAGAATTAAACGTTATGGGTAAGAAAGTAGGTTGGAGTACAACATTCACTACATACATCCCTTATTCAACTCCTGCTGAAGGTGAAGGTGTAAGTCTACAAGAATACACTTGGTTAAACACTTTAGCGTTTGAAGTATGGAGAGGTATTGGAGTTGGTGTCAACTTCGGATTCAGACAAGCTGACTTCGAGACGGCTCTAATCGAAGGTGGTGAGGAAGGAACAATCCAAAAATTCTACCAAATAGGTCTTAACTACGGATTCTAGGAAGAGATAGACTTTACAATAGTCTTCAAAACATATCATAGCCTATTCGCTTTAGCGGATAGGCTATTTTTTTGAACAAGCTATTCTAAATGATTGGCATAATCGTTTTGAACCGCAAATTAATGCCGCAAAAGAAGTCTATTTAGAATCTTTTACTGATCTTTGCGTTTAATCTATTTGCCAAAAAGTTAAACAGAACTGACTTAAAACTGTTACTTGGTACATGCATCAGCAATTGTATAGCAGGAAATGATCGTATATTCGATAAAAGATCTAGAAAAACTCTCAGGGATAAAGGCCCATACACTCCGTATATGGGAGAAGAGGTATGCTATACTGAAACCAAAGCGTACAGATACTAATATCCGATATTATGAAGATGCCGATCTTCAAAAAGTATTGAATATTGCTTTACTCCGAAAAAAGGGCTATAAAATTTCAAAGATAGCTGAGTTATCCGAATCCGATATTACAAGATTAACAGCTGAATTGTCACAAGTTGATGTTGCCTTTGAAGATCATATAGATGCATTATCTATGGCCATGTTTGAATTGAATGAATATAAATTCAATAAAATATTGGATCATTATATCGAACAAAATGGATTTGGACACACTATGGAAGAAGTCCTCTATCCCTTTCTCGAAAAGTTGAGTATGATGTGGATGGCCGGATCCATCAAATCGGCTCATGAAAGCTTTATTACGTATTTCGTACGTCGTAAATGTGTCGCAGCCATAGATAGTATTAAGCATAGCCATTATGACCAAGGTCCAAGCTTTGTAATATATCTAGCCGAAAAGGAAACCCACGAACTAAGTTTATTATACATACATTACCTCCTCAAAAAGCAGGGAGTTGAGGTTATAAATCTGGGCCTTGATGTGCCATTGATAGATGTTGTGGATACCTGTAACATTAAAAAACCGGATTATGTATTTACCATGATCAATGATACACATACTCATGGGATGCTCCAAAGCTATATAAATGATCTACTTAAATATTCTAATGATAGTAAGGTAGTCATATCAGGGTATCAAACTGTAGCCAATAGGATCGAGCCACATGAGAGGTTGCTTTCGTTAAATAGTTTGGAAGAAATTAAGCTTCTTATCGATGATATTACCACCAAGTATAATAATTAAAATACTGGGGTATTAAAAAGAGTTATGAGTTAAGCTTTATTGTTACGATATTTACCTTCAATAATACAATTCAATTATATTAATTTTTATGAAAACAACTATGAATAAATTAACAAGTACATTGATGATGTTTGCTATGATCTTATTAGTAGGGTCAATGACATCTTGCAAAAGTGATAAAGGTGAAAAAGCGGAAGTAACTAGTAAAGGAGAAGTGGCAGAAGCAACTGGAATGAGTATGACAGTAGATGCAGCCAATAGTAAAGTAATGTGGGAAGGAACCAAGCCAACAGGAGCGCATAATGGGACAGTAGATGTTTCTGGAGGATCTGTATCTGTGAAAGATGGTAAAGTAACTGGTGGAAGTTTTACGCTAGATATGAATACAATTACATGTCTTGATTTGGAAGGAGATTCTAAATTAGGATTAGAGAGTCATCTGAAAGGAACAGCTGAAGCGGAAAAGGATGATCACTTTTTTAATGTAAAAAAATATCCAACCGCTAAATTTGAAATTACTAAAGTTACTGGCTTAGCAGGAAATGAAACAGCTAACTCTTTAGTATATGGAAATCTTACAATGAAAGATCAAACGAAACAAGTAAGCTTTAAAGCGAATATTACTACTGATGGTTCAATGGTAAAAGTATCAGCGCCGAAATTTACTATCGATCGAACATTGTGGAATGTAACTTATAAGAGTAAATCAGTTTTTGATGATTTAAAGGATAAGTTTGTAGATGATGAAATTGGCCTGCAAATCGAACTTTCTGCAAAGGGATAAAAAATATTTTATCTGCACGATATACTGAGCCAACTCATTTATGGGTTGGCTCTTTTTTGTTGCTTAATTGTTTATTTTCGCTTTCACTAACTTAGTAAATTTAATCCTCTAGCAAATGCAATACCTATTACTTGAAAATATCAACAAATCTTTTGGTGAGAAGGTATTATTTGATGATATTAATTTATCTATTAGTAAAGGAGATAAAATAGCTTTAATCGCTAAAAATGGAAGTGGAAAAACAACACTTTTAAAAGTTATAGCAGGAACGGAAGGAATAGAAGGCGAACATGCTAAAATCCAAACTGCTAAAGGGATAGAAATTGCTTATCTAGAACAAGCTCCTCATTTTCATCCAGATGCCAATGTGTTAGAAGCGGTTTTGGATTCGGACCAACCAGAAGTACAAGCGATTCGAGTCTATGAAGAGGCCATGCAATTAGGTGACAATGCAGCCTTAGAAGAAGCATTAATAAAGATGGAAGATCTCAAAGCTTGGGATATTGAACATCGAATGAGAGAGATTCTCTCAAAGTTAAATATTGCCGACCTCAAACAGAAGGTAGGGCAATTGTCTGGTGGGCAACGAAAGCGTATCGCATTGGCAAAAATAATTTTGAGAGATCCTGACTTTTTAATTTTAGATGAACCTACAAATCATCTAGATATTGATATGATTGAGTGGTTAGAAAGTTATTTGGAAACTAGCAGATTAACCATTTTTATGGTAACGCACGATAGGTACTTCTTGGAGCGTGTCTGTAATACCATAGTAGAATTAGATCGTGGAAAAATTTATCCTTATCGCGGAAATTACTCTAACTACTTAGAGAAAAAAGAAGCGCGCGTGGCTAATGAGGCAGTTGTGTTAGATAAAACACAAAAGCTATTTAAGAAAGAGCTACAATGGATTCGAAGACAACCTAAAGCAAGAGGAACTAAAGCCAAATCACGTGTTGATGATTTTCAAGATATAAAACAGAGGGCTCACCAAAAGTTGGATGAAGATGAAATGTCTATCCAAATTAAATCGGCTAGGATGGGCTCGAAAATATTAGAAGCTCATGGTCTGACTAAGTCCTTTGGTGATAAGCATATTATAAAATCTTTTAATTACAAATTTAAGAAAGGTGAAAGGGTAGGAATCGTAGGCCCAAATGGTGCAGGAAAATCTACTTTTTTGCAATTACTTACTGGACGCTTAAAACCAGACGGTGGTAAAGTCGTAGTTGGTGATACAGTGGTTTTTGGGTATTATACTCAATCAGGAATTAACCTCAAGGAAGATCGTAGGGTAATAGACGCCATTCGTGATATTGCAGAATATATTCCATTAGAAAAAGGCCAAAAATTGACTGCAGAATCTCTGTTGGAGAAATTTCTATTTCCTAGATCGCAGCAAAGAGTATATGTCTCCCAACTAAGTGGTGGAGAGCGAAGAAGGTTATACTTGTTAACGATCTTAATGGCTAACCCTAACTTTTTAATTTTAGATGAGCCAACCAATGATTTAGATGTCATTACGCTTAATGTATTGGAAAATTTTTTAATGGATTTTCCCGGTTGCCTAATTATTGTTTCGCACGATAGATATTTTACGGATAAGTTAGTAGAGCACTTATTCATCTTAGATGGAGAGGGTGGAGTAAAAGATTATAATGGTAACTATTCTAAATATCGCGAGGATAAAACCATTGAGCTGAGGGAGCAGCAAAGAGTAGAACGAGAAAAAAGAAAGCTAGAAGTAAGTAAGATGAATGCAGTAGAACAGGCAGCCAAACAACTAAGTCATGAAGAAAGGAAAGCGATTAAACGATTAGAAAAAGCGATTGAGAAATTGGAGGAAAAAAAGAATGCTATTACTTTGAAATTTGCCGAACCTAGTATTACTCCAGATGAAATAGCAGAGCTGTCTAAAGAACTTTCAGATGTAAAAAAACAATTGGAAGAAAAAGAAGAAGAGTGGTTTATGTTATCCGAATAGTTGCTCTTGGTAAAGTAAGTCTACAATAATGATTTTCTCTTCTACTATATTAGTTAATTATCCTTCAAATTCTACAGTTACTTCTTTAGTAATTGGCCTTGCTTGACAACTTAAGATATATCCATCTTCTACTTCGTCATCATCTAGTGCAAAGCATGCATCCATTTTTACTTCTCCAGAAGTTACTTTGGCAATACAGGTGGAACAAGCACCGCTAGTACAAGAATAAGGTGGCTCTTTT
>CALBEE010000161.1 GCA_937927575.1 uncultured Saprospiraceae bacterium
AAAATTGGGGATCAATGAATTAAAATCTATTGGTTTAGAAAACACCAAAAACTGGTTCGAAATTGTAGATGGTACAGTTGAGCTTAAACCTAAAAAATTTGAAGTAAAAGGAATCGACATGGCTATAGCTGGATCACATGGATATGGTAAAGACATGAACTACTTCATAGAAATGAAGGTACCTGGGGAAATGCTTAAACAAAATGTTGTTACGGGCATACTCAATCAGGGCATGACAAAAATAGAAGCTGAGGCAGCAAAATATGGTGTAGCCATTGGCAATGGAGATTATATTAATTTGGAAGTGGGAATCACTGGCAGTATAGTATCTCCCAAATATTCTATAAAACCAGTAGGCTATGAATCCGGTGGTATCAAGCAAGCCGTAGAAGCAGAGATTGATAACCAAATACAAATTGTCAAAGATTCTGTAAACACGGTAATCAAAGAAACCAAAGAAGCGGTCAAAGACACGGTAAGAACAGTGGTCAACGAAACTGTAGACAGTGCAAAGACTGTTGTAAACACTAAAGTAAATGAAGTAAAAGATAGTGTAAAAACTGTGCTTAATAACAAAGTAGATAGCTTAGCCACACAAGTAGGATTAGATTCGCTCAAAGATAAAGTCAAGGACGTACTCGGTAATGGAGCTGATAAAGAAGTAGATAAAATAAAGGACAAGATCAAAGGATGGAATCCTTGGGGCAAGAAGAAAAACAACAAATAGATAAGGATTATTGGAAATAGAGTTCTTTACACTGCGATACATGCCAGTATTTCAAGGCCTATTTTATTATTACATTTGTAAGTACAAATAACAAGACACTACTTAGTAGATGCTGATTACTCGCGGAGATTTTATTGATGTATGGACTAAGCTCAATCAAAGAGGTAAGGGTTTTATAATTTCGAAATTAAACCCATCGAAAATTAACCGAACGAAAAGTGCATTTAATGAAAGTGCTATATCTTCAGCCAATTGGTGGATCGTTCCATTTATTAGACAACGATGGAATAAATTAATTACAGGAGATCATGATATAGAATATGAGGATTATTTTATCAAAAAATTCTTTTCACATTCGAATTATCTAAGTTTATTATCTATAGGATCCGGAGTCAGCAGCCATGAAATAAAAATTGCCAAACACCCACAATTCCAAAAAGTAGTGTGTACAGATCTTGTACAATCATTACTAGATAAGGCTGCTACAAAGGCAGCAGATATTGGTCTCAAAAACATACAATTTATATGTGGAGACATCAACAAAACAATTCCCCTTGAAGAAGAATTTGACATTGTATTTTTTCATGCTTCGCTACATCATTTTTACGATATTGAATCCTTTATTAGAGATACAGTATTGCCAAGACTAAAACCCAATGGATATATTATCATCAATGAATATGTAGGTGTAAATAGATTACAATTCCCAAGGCACCAAATCACAGCGATTAACGAGGCGCTAGCTACGATACCCAAACCACTTAGGAAAAGATATAAATCAAACAGCTTCAAAAGCAGATTCTATGGTAGTGGATTAATACGAATGATCTTAGCGGATCCTAGTGAATGTGTAGATGCTGAACAAATACTACCTGTACTACACAAGTATTGCCATATAATCGAAGAAAAACCATATGGAGGGAATCTCCTAATGAACGTCTTAAAGGATATAGCTCATCATTTTATTGATGAAAAGCCTAAAAACAAAAAAATCCTAGAGCATCTTTTTGAATTAGAAGATGAGTATCTGAATAACCATCAAAGTGATTTTCTATTTGGAGTGTATCAAAAAAAGTGAAATCTACCACCAAGGCGAACCATGCAATAAACTTCGAACAAATTCCATATAGATACTAGGCTTAAAAATGAGTGTTATTATAACTCCAGCTACAGCGCCCCAGAAGTGCGCATCATGACCAATATTATCTTTTGCATTTTTGGCGGCCCACGATTCATAACCTAGATATAATATTGCAAAAACAATCGCTGGCATGGGTATCACAAAAAACAACCCTAACATATTCCAAGGATTAAATAACACATATGACATCAATACACCAGATACACCGCCAGAAGCCCCAATTGCCGCATATCTTAGATTATCCTGATGCTTAAAATAGGTAGGAGTATTAGCGAGTACAATAGTCAACAAATACATTACCAAATAAAGAATAGCCCCTGTAGAAGTTCCAAAAACACCTTGAAATTCGGTTTCTACAGCAGAACCAAATTGATATAGGACAAACATATTAATACCAAGATGCATCTCACTGCCATGTAAAAATCCTGAGGTCAGCCATCTGTAATATTCTTTCTCTCTTTTTTCTGTAAATGGATGATGCTTAAACTGATCAAACAAACTTCGATTCTTAAAAGCTGGAATTGAAATCAAACATGTGATAGCGACAATAATTATAGTAACGGACATGGTCATTTATTAACTGTTGTGATACTTTTCGTTACGTAAGATAGTATATGCTCTGTAAAGTTGCTCAGTAAAAAACAGTCTAATCATTTGGTGAGAGAAAGTCATCTGAGAAAGAGACAGTTTTTGATCTGCTCTTTCAAGCAAACTCTCATGTGCACCATATGCTCCAGCAACAAGGAACACTACCCTTTTTATAGACCTCAACTGCATCTGACCTAATGCCGCCGCAAAATCTTCTGAAGTGTATTCTTTGCCTTTTTCGTCTAACAACATTAAGTAATCCGTAGGAAGCAAATTTTTAAGTACTTGCTCTGCTTCTAATTGCTTTAATAACTCTGGGCTTTTTTGCGGCTTAACGTCTTTTATTATTTCTAATTTGAACTTACAGTAATGAGACAATCGCTTAGTGTAAATATCTATCCCTTGCTGTAAATACTTTTCACTCGTTTTACCTATGCACCAAAGTTGTACTTGCATACTCTCTTTAATTAACTGAATAGCTCAAATGTAAGAAAGTTAAACAAGTATATGCTACCTTGACGAACCAATATCTTACAATTCGCATTAGATAAGCATAACTTATTCTATCAAGTGGGAAAAGCATATTTCATACCTGGACTTGGATTTAACGAAGAGGTCATTGCACCTATACTCGCCGAGGGTCTCGATATTCAGACTATCAATTGGATAGAACCTCAAACCAAAGAATCAATAGCCAATTATGCAGCTCGAATGGCTCGAGTAATTGACACTAATGAACCCATTACTTTGATTGGACATTCATTCGGTGGAATTATCGCCCAAGAAATCAGTCAAGTCATAAAACTTCAAAAAATCATTTTAATCTCTACTTGTAAATCAAGAGAAGAAAATTCGCTTGGGCTAAAATCTCTATCTCCATTAAAGCTCAATAAGATTATTAAGAAATCACTAATACTTAAAACATTTCCATTATGGTCAAGAAACTATGGCTATGAGACAAGAGAAGAAATGGAAGTGTTTAAGAGTATGATACAGAAGAATACCAATACCTATTTGGATTGGGCATTAAAATCTATTAGCCTTTGGAAAAGAAATTTTGAAATAAGTATTCCCATAATTCATATTCATGGAGATGAGGATCGTACTTTTCCTATTAAGAATATTAAAAATGTCACACATATAATTAAAGGTGGCAATCACTTCATGATATTCAAAAGAGCGAAGGAGATATCAGAATTATTAAAAATTCATCTTCCTTGAAAATTATTGAACGTGTACATATTCTAATACTTCTACCCTATCTTCTTCTTGCAGCATAATATAATACAATCCTACTTCGCTAAAAGAAGATTCTGGAATTTCAACAATGGAAGAAACCAACTTAGTATCAGAATATACTTTTCTACCAGTAGCATCCACAACTGTAATTTCTAGCTCTGATAAAGAAGGTGTTTCTTTTATAACGATACACTGTGAAGAAGGATTGCTTAATAAGTAAAAATTTTCAGCCGATTTGATATCAGCATTATTCAAACTTATATTTTGGTTCAATTCAATTTCATAAGCTTGTCCATTTTCATAAACTACATTGAGGTAATTTTGAGACAAACTAAAATCAAAATATTCGGTATTTTCTACTACTTCGAAATCTATTGTATACATAATTGCATCTGACTTCAACTCAAATGGAATTACATGACTATTCACTAATGTCAAAGAACCATTTTCAATATGATATAAATCTTCATCAAGAATATTTCCATCATAATCTTTAACCTGAATAGGTGCTAATCCTCTTGCATCAAATTCTAATGTCATTTGAGAAGCATCTGATAATACATCTTCACTTGCACTTAAGTGTAACGAAAGTATATCATCATTTATATCGTAATCTGTATTTAGACTGTACGATTCCATGTTTCTAACTTCGACTGATCCTTCAGCAAAAAATGGTTCAAAAGAATTGTTTACATCACCCAATTTAACTGCCGTAAAATTGACTTGTTGTATCGTGTCTACTAGTGGTTCTAAATAAATATTCTGATCATATCCCCAAGGAGAAAGCGTATCCATAAATATCCAATCTTCCGAAACAAATCTCCAAGGCATATTATTATTGGGCAATTCTGATATGATACCTAAGACCACTTTTCTTAGCATTACTATATCTGCGCTAGAAACTGAATTAGTAGCATTCATATCTGACGCTATAATTTGATAAGGATCTTCGAACTCAGCAAAGCCTAATACATGTCTCTGAATCAGTACTAGATCAAGCGAAGTAACTCCATTTGTCAATTCATCCATTTTACGTGGAGTAACAAAATAAGGCACATTGTCAAATGTCGCATTGGATGTATACTTACCCGCTTCATTGGTCATAGTAGTGCCTACGTATACGGATTGAAGATCTTTATATTCAACTTCTACTCCATTTACACGATCTCCAGAGGTTGTTCTTAGATTTCCTTTAATGATTCCATCAGGATCCTGATCTATACATGTATCATCATTATCTTGTATCACTATCTCTACTTGGCAAAAATCTTGATTTCCATCTCCATCAGTAACATACATAGTCAAAGGCAACCATTCTATAGCTCCATTCTCAATATCTTCACAATCTATAGTCCAGCTCGTTTCATTTACATCTTGAGAAAATGAGAATTGCAAATCAGATACATCTGTACAGTTGTCATAACTATCAAAGTCAAAATCTTCAGCCCAAATGGTTACTTGTCCTGTAGTCGGCATTAGCACTGTTGTAATAGAACTAAAGCAATAAGGCGTCGGTGCTTTACAATCTTTTACTGTGATGATATAATCACAAGAAGTTACGTTTCCACAAGCATCCGAAACGGTCCAAAAAACTTGATGTTGACCATGATCAAGTGTTGCACTAATTTCAGAAGTCGAACCAGTTAAATCTAAAGAACCATCAAGATCGACATCCAAACTCCAAGCATATTGAAGCAATAAAGTATCAGTACAATCATCTCCAGCTGATAAGTCAAAACTATAATCCGCAGTCATACAATCGTCATCATAAGAACATACTTCTTGATCAATACAATTAGAAATAGTTGGTACTATATTATTAGTCAACTTTATAATTTGTAAGTCTGTCCAGTACCCTTCACCTGTATCAGGATTATGTTGACACCAGTCGATAGCTGTCCAATGTCGTATTATTTTAACACAAGCAGTATCTGCAATAGGGAATACTTCGTCATAAAATTCGAAAGCAATATCTCCACAAGCTACATCCAATAAAATCGGAACTCCTGTCATACTTGTATCTGCTTCGATGTCTTGACATCCTACAGTATTCACATCTACCGGCCACTGAATATCACTTTCTTGAATGTATTCTGAATTTTGAATGGTTATCGTTTGTGTATCCCAAACCAACATTCCGAATTCATCTGTAACTGTAAAAGTTCTTTGAATAATTCCTTCATAACAGTCTATGGATTCGCTTATTGTTTCACTCACAGAAGCGGTACAATTATCTATATAATATCCATCAACACCGGCCACACCATTATTAAAATCATCAATAATAATTATATCTTCTACTTCTTCTTCAGAAGCTCTAACCACTCCAAAAGGTGACATATCTTCTAAATCATAAAATGTTGTACATGCAATAGTAAGATCTGAAGGAACGATTATTTCTGGAGCAATTTTATCTTCTATAATTACTGATACCATACAAGTATTAGAATTACCACTTGCGTCAGTAACCTGAAGAGCGACCATGATCGTATCATTAACTTCACTGCAGCAAAAATCTACATAATCGCCATATTCCAAACCAAATCCACATTCATCGTTCATCTTAGCCACTTGATAATCTATGATCTCACAATTATCTGTCGAACCATCATCCAATACCGTTGCAAAAATCCTTGTGGTACCATCTGAACTGATACTTGCCGAAGTAAACTGATCACAAATAACATATGGTTCCACTTCATCGACAACAGTAATAGTTGAATTACATGTTGCACTATGACCACAAACATCAGTAACCTCATAAGTTACGATAAAGGATCCTTGAGGCAAGTTATCGACATAGATTCCTCCTTGAGATTCAGTTACCGGATAAACCAAACCGCTATTTGTTGATTGCACAATAGCTGAGACATTATAATCACTACAATCAGTAATATTAGATGGCATCGCCAATTCAATATTATTGCTTTCACAATCATAAACCGAAGTTGAAACAGTAATATCATCTACGCATATAAATGTTGGTGCTGTCGTATCATCAACTTTTATGACTTGATTCATAGTAGCAGTTTCTACTAGACACCAATCAATAGCTTCCCAAGCTCTTAGCACTTTATATCCTCCGCCACATAAAGGAATTACAGTATCATTATATAAAAAATCTAAATGATTACAAGTGGCGGGTGTAGGCAAACCTGTAACAGAAGTAGAAGGATTTCCATCATCGTCAGTCTCAAAGATTTGATCACAATCCAAGGTAGGCTCATCATTACCATCAAAATGCGGTGGAAATACCACTTCCTCAACTGTAATTCTTTCTATCAAAATAGATTGAGCACAGAAACTTGTATTCCCATTAGCATCTGTAGCAATCCATGTTCTATTAATAATTTTATCTAATGAGGTCGTACATGACGGAATAGTCTCGATATCAGTATAAGATAAAGAAACTTCGCCACATGCATCCCATCCAGTTACAATATAGGCGTCATCTCCATCAGCCACTGAAATGGCATTATCAGGAATTGGTAAGCCAATTTCATCAGCCGTATTAGCTTCTGTACAGCTAATTTGATTATCTGTACAAATAAATACGGGAGCATAATTATCAGTAACGGCTAATGTACCAGAACATGTAACTAAGGTACATTCGTGCCCAACAGTAAAGGTGATATCTTGATCGATATAGTCAGCAGTAAGAATATTGTCTGGAATAATAGCTCCATTTTCATCCATTACTTCTATAATATACCTTTCTACCGGTTCTACTGGATTAGAAACCAGCATATCTATAGTGACTTCCTGTTCACACTCAATATTCAAAGTAACATTAATGGCATTATTACAAGCTAAAGCCGGAGCATTTTGAAAAGTGATGCTAACATTATCCGATACTTCGATCATAGGACCTATACCATCAGGATCATCTGATACCAATATGAGTGTATAAACTCCATTGGCCTGATCTTGAGTACCTGGAACATATCCTGTAGTGGTGGAAAATGTGCTCATTGTGCTTCCTGATGGCAAAAAGACTCCATCACCTGTAGTAAACCAATTACCATCTGTTACATCGCCAGATATTGTCGCTTCCAATTCTTCAATATCAAGATTACTACCATAACAAATACTCGTATCATCTCCTGCAAATACAGATATCTGAGCATCTACATCATTAGTAAATCCCCAAATTATTAGTGATCCTAGCATAAAAGTCAAAGAATTCATTCGCTGCAAGCCCTTAGTTAAGTGATCTAACAGTGATTGAATTTGATCTTGATATGGATATAATAGTTTCAGAATCAGTATTTTATATTAAATATTTATGTAATAAGTATCTATGGATAATGTAGATACTTACATATTATAAATTTTCTTAATACAAATTCTGTACCGCTTTTGCATTTTTGCTTATACATCAGAAAGCATTATAGCTTTATACAATCAGAAATGAGTCAGTATTTGAGATACCAAATTGTATATTTAAGTACGTAAATTTACAATTAGTCATACTCCAATTGTTATCTCCTGCATTTACTGTAAAAATCTATTCATAGATGGGTGTAATCGCGTATCCTTGAAGTTTGAGCAAATGAAGCATTCCTTTACTTCCGCTAAGATGTGCAGCCCCAATAGAGGCAAATAGAGATTGCTTATTATCCAGAGAGCAGAATCTCGAAACCATATTTACATTTCTATCATACAGCATCAAACCTTTAAGTGCACCGAGGGACTTCTTACTTTTACGATATAGCTTATGAATTTTGCCTTCGGCATACAATGCCCCCAAGGATTTAACCATATTGCCATGTTTAGATACATTCCTTAGCATTTGCTTTAAACTTCTGATCTGCTGCGATAAAGGGATACTTTCAAGTATATCGATCTGCTCTTGTACCGTTTCTAATCCATGTACCACTTTATCTAATTTTAAAGCATAATTCCATAAGTGATGGTCCAGAGCCAAGCCATAATCCTCATAAGTATAAGACTCTGCTATAATATTACTTATCGCCATAGATTTAAGATCCGATAGCTGATCTAGAGTAGCACCCGTTATTTTAAAAAACACTTTACTCATTCTTTCATACTGTTTGGCGGTATAAAAGTCCGATAATAATTGCCCTTCATCCAACTTAAAATATTGATGAAGATTTGCACTTGATGCCTCATCTAAATGCATTTCACCAGCATAGCTAGAACATAATTTGAGATACTTCTCTGCAAGCGTCACATAAGTATACGCATTATAATCCTTGAGATGCATAGTTCCCATAATATAGCTGGTATGATCCTGGCTAGGATGTACCACAGACCACAATACGGATTCTCTTTTAAGTTTTGCCATGCTTCTGCTAAAAATAACAAAGGCCATCAAGATATTAAATCCAGTGGCCTTCGTGATATTTGATTTATATACTTTTAATTATATCCTAATCGGAGATGTATAGTCAAAAGGTAAAGTGTTAGACATCTTCACATCTGATAAAGTCATTAATGTTTTCAATCTCTCAATCTCCTCGATCTGGCTCAATGTCTTAAACAATAATTGCTCATATGCTTGAAGATCCTTACATACAATCTTGAGTAGAAAATCAGCGTCACCTGTGATGATGTAACATTCAACGATTTCTTCGACCTCCTTAATCTTCTTTATAAAGTTTTCAAGCGCATTTTCTTTCTGCCAAGCTAAAGATACTAATACGAATGTTCGCACATTAAGCCCAAGCTTTGCAGCATCCACTTTAGCATGATAACTTTTGATAATTTCTGTTTGTTCTAATTTCTTAACTCTTTCAAGAGTTGGTGCCGGGGATAGACCGATCTTCTTAGATAGGTCTAGATTTGTGATCTTACTGTTTTCCTGAAGAATTTTCAGAATTTTTAGATCAATTTTGTCAAATTTGGTGCCTGCCATAATTCAATTTGTTTTTCACTAATTAATTAATAATTGTTCATTTGGCTCGAGGCATTCTATGCAATAAGAATGGTTTTCTCATTCTGAGTAAAATTCTCGAATATTAAAGGGACCGCAAATAAAATATAATTTTAGGATATCCATGCAACTATGGAGCAATTAAGATCATTTATTTCTTTATAAGACAGTTATCCGATTTAAATATTGTTGTGATAACAAATAATATGTAAGATAGTTTACAATATTATGTAGGTTTTACGTGTTTCCAACGGCGATGTGTCCATAGCCAGTCTGATGGGTTCTCACGAATATGAGCTTCTAATTCTTCATTATAGCGTTCTAAAATAGAACCATATTCAGCTTCTTGCGGATTAGGCTCCAAAAGCGTGTTATGGACTTCATAATACCCTCGCTTGACACGGCGGATCCGAAAGTGAAACACTGGAAAATCATATTGCTTTGCAAATTTTTCAGCTCCATATTGTACTGGTGTTTCGATACCAAAAAACTTAGCCCAATAAGCACTTTTTGCTCTATGCGGCGATTGGTCGGTAGCAAAGAAATAAACGGTTGGCTCATTCTCTTCCGCAATCACTCTTGTAATCTCAGATTTTGGAATCGCTCGACATCCAAATCTGGTCCTTGAATCCACTACTTTTTTATGAATAAACTTATTGGTCAAGGGAGTCATAATACCTAATGAGCGATGCTTCATAACAGTATCACTGATTACCATCCACTCCCAGTTACTCACGTGACTAATCATACCAATAATACTTTTCCCCTGATCATAGTACGGAGTAAGATGATCCAAATTATGAAGTACCATTCTCTTACTTAGCTCCTTCTCACTGATACTAAATAACTTAATAGATTCAATAATCACATCACAGAAATTCTTATAAAATCCCTTTGATAGACGCTTTCTCTCTTTCACCGTTTTTTCTGGAAATGCTTTGCTTATATTACCCCAAACCACTTTTTTTCGATAACCAAAAACATAATAAGTAAGAACGAACAAAATATCAGCCAATCTGTGCAAAATCCACATTGGCATTAAGGATAAGGGCTTAACTACTAGATAGTATACAATTCGCATCATAGAGATTAGATTCTACTCTATTGATATGCTTTTTTCTTCATCATCAAGACGAATAATTTCATCAACTATTTCGCTTAGTTTTTCAGCAGGAATATCCTTAATTACGATTTCTTTTTCTCTATTTAAAACAATGATTTTTGGCGTCTTAGTAACAAACATTTGTCTCTGAAATCTAATATACTCGTCACCAGTATTCAATAGACGAAGCATATCTTTATCCTCTAGAGAATCCCAACACCCTTTAAACTTATCTCCTCCTTTAGTGCAGATGCTTATCGTCTTTACTCCTTTTGAAATAAACTCATCATTAAATTTTACAACATGAGGCATCGCCTTCTTACAATGCCCACAGTTAGGTGCCCAAAATACTAAAACCGTATAATCAGAATCAATCTCTCTTAATTTGACTGCGGTACCATCCTGCTCATATGTAGTGACATCTGGTATGGTCTTGCCTATCAGTAATGGTTTTAATTTATTGGCATTATCAATAATCTTCGCTAGCGTTTCTTCTTTGACCCATGGTGCTTGACCATCTGCATAATATTTATCAACAATATGGACATATATAGCATCTTGTCCTACCATTTTCATTTGAGCATATTGATTTAAAAAGTAGGAAGTATAAAATTTAAAAGCCTCTGGATTGTTTTCAAATTTGCTTAGTACATAATCAATAGCGATAATGGTACTGTCAGGCAGTGGAGCATTAAGTTTCTCCATGTAGTAGTTAATTCTATCATGCAGAAAAGGCGTTCTTAATATTCCTGGATGGTCAAAATTCAAATGATCGAAATAATGACTTCTATAATATCTGAATCTTTGGGTTTTAATTTCTTCCTCTGTTCCTTCAGTAAATTCAGGAATATCAATCTGAAAGTTAGCTGAAATTAGCATTGCAGTAATCGTATTAGGATTTTCCGCAACAATCTTTTTCTGTTGATCTAAAATATCTTGATCTAAGGCAGCAATTTGGGCTAATATTCTGGTATCATCCTCACCCTTACTTTTTGCTTCTTCCAACTCTTTTTGAAGCCTTGTATTTTCTGGTCTTCTCTTTTTTAAATAGGCCAAATAATCATAGAACAATTCATTTTCATAAGAGTCTTTAATCTTTACATCGGATAGATCTTCATAATCCATTTTGATTTCAAACTCTTGATCGTCTTTGGGAATAATAAACTGTATAAATTGGTGGTCAGGAATGGTTATAGCTATATACACACCCTCTTCGAATAAAGAATCCGACTGCATCACAAAATCCTTTTCACCTTCTTCTCGAAATAAAGTATCTTTTACTAATTGTCTATCAGCATAATAATTGCCGACTATCAGTGTATCATTCTTGTAATTATCTAATTTGAATTTGATATCCACTTTCTGAGATACCATTATATTGGATACAAAACAAAAACTAAGGATGAGTATATAAATCTTATTCACGTATGATGTATTTATTCTTAAGCAACAATGGTGGGAATCCTATTATGACCCACCAAATTAAAAACCATTATTTAGCTCTTTGTCTTCGCTACACAACTAGCTTTAATCTTTATTTAACGTAATTATTCACTTCCTCTGACACCGGCCAACAGGTATAGAACAGCCATTCTTATGGCTACCCCATTTTCAACTTGCTGCAATATTATGGAATGTTCAGAATCGGCCACATCGCTGGTAATTTCTACACCTCTATTGATTGGCCCTGGATGCATAATCGTAATAGATTTATCTAACTTAGATAATCTTTCTTTATTTACCCCATAGTACAAGGCATATTCCCTGAGTGAAGGTATATATTTGATATCTTGTCTCTCTAATTGTATTCTTAAAATATTGGCAATATCACACCATGCCAAAGCTTTATCAATATCATATTCTACCTCCACTCCTAATGAAGACATATGTTGAGGTATCAGTGTTGGAGGACCACAAACCATAACCTTTGCTCCAAGCTTCTGCAAGCAATAGATATTAGACAGGGCCACCCTACTATGCATGACGTCTCCGACTATTACCACTTTCTTACCTTTTAGATTACCTACCTTTTCAGTCATGGAAAAGGCATCTAATAGAGCTTGCGTGGGATGCTCATGCGTACCATCGCCTGCATTGACAATATTTGCATCTATATGATTCGCTAAAAAATGATGCGCTCCGGGTGCAGGATGCCTCATTACGACCATATCCACTTTCATAGATAAAATATTATTGACCGTATCTAGAAGCGTTTCACCTTTCTTTACAGAACTACTAGCTGCAGAAAAATTGACAGTATCTGCAGATAATCTTTTTTCTGCTAATTCGAATGATATTCTTGTTCGAGTACTATTTTCAAAAAACAAATTGGCAATGGTTACATCTCTCAAAGATGGAACCTTTTTAATGGGCCTATTGATAACCTCTTTAAAATTTTGAGCTGTTTTGAAAATGAGATTAATATCATCAGTATTGATATACTTGATGCCTAAAAGATGTTTCGTACTCAGTTGAGACTGACTCATTAGTTACTAACAGTTTTTTTTCATTGTCCTATTCATGCTAAATATCATTTACTCGATTTAGCTGAAAATAATAATATCCTATCTTCCTCTTCTATATTATGATATTCGACTTTTACATAGGCTTCATCATAAGCATCCACTACTAATCCAGTATAATTAGCTTGTATGGGTAAATGTCTATTGAATCTTCTATCTACCATTACTAATAGTTCTATTCTGGAAGGCCTACCCAAATCTTGTAATGCTGCCATTGCTGCGTGAATTGTGCGTCCTGAAAATAACACGTCATCTATCAAGATCACATCTTTACCTTCTATGCTAAATTCAATATCAGTTTCACTTGCTTTGATTGGCACTGTACGTAGTCTGTAATCATCTCTGTAGAATGTAATATCCAGTTTACCCACTTTCATATTACTGCCCTTCTCCAATTTGGCTAATCTCTCGGCAATACGATCGGCTAATAAAACGCCTCTTTCTTGGATCCCAATAATACACTTTTCTCTTGCAGAAGGATAGTTTTCAATTATCTCATAGCAAAGCCTATCCAGCGTCAATCTGAATTGCTCATTTTTCAATAAAGTCTTTGCTCTTGCCATGATGACTCAAAGATAATAAGTTCGATTAGTTAAAAGATAAATATGCTAAGAGTTATTTAGCTTATTGGCAAATGCAATGACACTCCAGTTTATTCAAAAAAGCTAAACATACAACCTCCATATTTTCGAATGTCAATATTTCTCTCATGACCTTCAAATGTATTATTTTGATCATGCTCAATGACAAGCATCCCATCCTCATTCAATAATTCATTTTTAAAGATTAAATCAGGAATTTGTGAAAGTGATTTAAGCTGATAAGGAGGGTCCGCAAAAATAAAATCGTACTTCTCATTGGTAGATTGTAAAAACTTAAAGACGTCTGATCTTACGATACGTAATTCCGCTTCTACCTTCAATTCTTTGGCCGTTTTCCTTACAAAAGCAACACATTTACCATAGTTATCTACATAGGTTACTTCCGAACTACCACGTGACAAAAACTCATAACAATGATTTCCGGTACCGCCAAAAAGATCTAACATCTTAGTGGATTCGAAATCTATTTTGTGATGTAATATATTGTAAAGTGCTTCTTTAGCATAATCCGTTGTAGGTCTTGTAGGCCAGCTATTAGCAGGAGGATTAAATCTTCGGCTACCAAACTTTCCTCCTATAATACGCATAGGACACTAGCGTATAACACAAAGAAATGGTGTTTAGCATGATTTTTATTGGCCGATGATATATCAAGAGAAGGCTGCTTTACCCAATCTACATGCCGATAATAAGGTGTGATAAACTTGTATAAATCAGAAGTTGAATCGATCCAACCTCCCAACTCTAGAGTAGCCGAATTTCTATCCATGTTAGTAAAATCGGTTGCTAATTGCAAATAATATAAAAAATCCTCTTTTGTTCTGTAAGAGTAGGCATTATACATCTTCAACTTGCCCTCAAGGTGTGACATGTAATGCAATTGATTTCCAGTAACTAATGCAACATGTCTATTAGATTGCGATGGATAAATATATTGGCGTAATGCAGTGGAAACATGAATTTCCGAAGTAGGTTCTAATAATTTGATCAGTTGCTCTCTAATACTTCGATTCACTGAAAAAACAATATGCACCTCACTATCAGTAAATTTGTCTACCAGTAATTCTTCTGCTACCGTGGAGGGATCAAAATAGACTTCAAAATCACCAGCCTTGTAATCTAGCTCATTCAAATGAACAAATTCTCTTGAAGAATATGCTATTATGGTCTTTTTGTAATTAGATTGAATATTAGGATCTTTCTCGATTTCAGCAAAAGGAGTCTCTTCATTCAATCCTATAGAATAATGAGCTGAAGCTACTAACTGCTGCTTCATATCAAATACACCATAAACAAAACTGTCTGTCTCAATGAAGACAGACAGAATGTGATCTTTAGGATCTATATTCTTATTGCTAAAAGTGAGATTTACCTGTCCCAACTTCCAGATATATTTGGTTTAGTTAAATCACCAAATTTAATACGCTTATTTGGATCATACGACTGATCATATTTACCATATTTTGGATCTGCGTATTTACCCATAAAATCCTTATAGTAGGTTCCTACTTCTACGACATTCACAAGGGTTGATTGATAAGTCAATGTATCTGCAGCAATATCAAACGTTTTTCCTTCACCGAATGGCACATACCTTAAAGAATCTAGATTAATTCCCATAGTAACCAAACTATCCATTGCAGAAGAATAAGTAGTATCTCTTATAATCTTTTCTGGATCATCAGGAAATTCAGGGTCTGCTGTTAATACTAAAAATGGAATTTGACCATTTCTTAGCACACTTGTGAGTGTATCAAAATCACCAGAAAACTTACCCGTAATTGCTCTATAAATCTCTTGAGTAGTTCTGATATCTTCTAATTGCTTAACGACTCCAGCTTTTCTTGCTTCTTTGGCAGCTTGAAATTTAATAGGTTCTTTAATTGAACTATAAAGCATATAACCTAATAAGACAGCAAGTAGGTAGACGAGTATTTTGAAAACGTTTTTCATTGAATAAAGCTTAATTTTACGTTTGTTACTAGTTTGATGGTTTAAAATACTCCAACCTATCGATTGTTAGGGTATTTGATACACCAATTCTTGATAAAGATGCTAATCTCACATGATTTTGGCGCGAGACAATATTACAAAGATTAATTTATTTAACGCAAGGTAAATATCCATTTTTAGAATATGATTGATAAGAAAGACGAAAAGGTGATTATTCTGGCCATCGAATCGTCCTGTGATGATACTTCTGCCGCCGTAATTATTGACGGAGAAGTGAAGAGTAATAGAATTGCTAATCAAACCGTGCACGAACAATACGGCGGCGTAGTACCGGAACTTGCCTCTCGAGCGCATATGGCTAATATCATACCTGTAGTGCAGGCGGCTTTGGATGATGCCGAAGTCACTAAGCATGATCTTTCCGCTATAGGATTTACTAGAGGTCCAGGTCTTTTAGGAAGCTTGATTGTTGGTGTTTCATTTGCCAAAGCATTTGCGCTCAGTCTAAATATCCCTTTGATCGAAGTACATCATATGAATGCGCATATATTGGCACATTTTGCGGAAGATCCAAAGCCTAATTTTCCATTCCTTTGTCTTACCGTTTCTGGAGGTCATACGCAAATCGTAAGAGTTGACAATTACTTGGATATGACCATCTTAGGTGAGACTATTGATGATGCTGCTGGTGAAGCCTTCGATAAGACCGGAAAAATATTAGGATTGCCTTATCCTGCCGGCCCTATTATAGACAAACATGCGAAGGAAGGTCAAGCGATTTATTCATTCACCGAACCGCGGGTAGATGGCCTTAACTTCAGCTTTAGTGGTCTAAAAACTAGCATCATGCATTTTCTCCAAAAAGAAATGAGAAAAGATGATCAATTCATAAATGATAATATCAAAAATATCTGTGCATCTGTACAATCTCGAATCGTCTCCATTTTACTCAATAAACTTAGCGTCGCCGCAGAACAGACGGGCATAACAGAAATAGCCATTGCTGGCGGTGTATCAGCAAATAGTGGATTGAGAAATGGCTTAATCCAACTATGTCAAGAAAATAATTGGAAACATTATATACCAGCTTTTCAATATTGTACAGATAATGCAGGTATGATAGCAGTATCAGCATATCGAAAGTTTCTAGTAGGCGAATTTGTCGGACAAGAAGTAACGCCAAAAGCAAGAATGTCTATGTAAGTATTGAAATGATCGATTCTTTGATAGGATTTGGAGTTTAGAATCATTGAAAACAAAAAAGCGAGGAACCACACCAACCGCTCAACTTCCTACCCTTGCTGCGTTTCCGCCCTGGGGGATTAAGAAGGAGCTGGCCGCATAGCCCTCGCCGATCGCAAAAGTAATCATTTTGGAATTATAGGAAAGGGATAAGAAGATAAATTTCTGAATAGAGAATCGAAGAAAATATCGAGTATTGAAAATAAGAGATGCGAGTAGCTAAAGATCAATTATTTATGAATGTTCACATCAAAGTTTTCACTAATAATTATTTTTAAAAATATCCCAAAAGTCGTTTTTAGGTGGTTTCACCTTTACTGTTACTCGCTCCTTCTTGACTGGGTGAATAAAAGACATTTTGGAACAATGTAGGCAGATCGACTTATCAATATTTCCAAATTCGTAACCGTACTTCACATCACCGATAATGTGACATCCTATCCGCTTCATTTGAACTCTAATCTGATGAGGACGTCCAGTTTCTAAATTGATTCTCATCAACACATACCCTGATATTTGACCAAGCATTTCATAATGAAGTACAGCTTTCTTAGCACCACCTTTAGCTTTATCATAGATGTGCGAGAAATTCTTCTTTTTATCCTTTGCAATGTAATGAGTCAAAGTACCTTTAATTACCTCTGGTCGATCCGAAACCAGCGCTAAATACTCTTTTGTAATCTCTCTGTCCTTGATTAAGGCATTCATCCTTGTCAAGGCCTTTGAAGTACGAGCAAATATGGTCACGCCACTAACAGGACGATCTAATCGATGGATCACACCTAAAAATACATCTCCTGGCTTATTATACTTTTGCTTGATATACCCTTTGACCTTATCAGCTAATGTTCTGTCTCCAGTCTCATCTCCATGGACTAGCATTCCAGCTACCTTTTCTACAGCTATGATATGATTATCTTCATATAACACATTTAAGGTGGGCTTCTTTCTCTTCTTCATGCTGCAAAGTTACGTTTATTGGTGAATTGCGCATTCTACAAAATTTAGACAAGTAAACACCTAAACAATCTTTGAAATGAAACTTATTTTCACACTTTAGGTTATCTTCTCTAAGTCAGTCTACATAATATGTCAAAATTTAGTTTCGCATTTTCGCCTTGCCCTAACGATACGTTTATGTTTGAAGCCATCGTCAATAAACGTATTGATCTAAAAGGCTACGAATTTGATATCTATTTAGATGACGTAGCTCGGCTCAATCAATCTGCTTCGAATAAAATTTATGATATATCTAAGATTAGTTATAATGCATTTTCTTTAGTATCCAAAGACTACCAATTGCTTAAAAGCGGCAGTGCTTTAGGACATAATTGTGGTCCTCTATTAATCGCTCGCCATGATATTCCTACAAACAAGCTAAAAGAATGTACTGTAGCGATACCCGGCGCGAATACCACTGCCAATCTATTATTAAGTCTTGCCTATCCTGATTTGAAAAATAAGAAGGAATATATATTTTCAGAAGTAGAAGATGCATTACTCAATGGTGAAGTTGATCTGGGTCTAATTATTCATGAAAATCGGTTTACATACAAAGAAAAAGGCTTAATAAAAGTTAAGGATCTCGGTCAATACTGGGAAGAAAGCACTACACACCCTATTCCATTAGGAGGTATAGCGATTAGACGATCTTTTCCTCAAAGCATAAAAGAAGACATAGAATCCATACTCAAAGAGAGTATTCAATATGCCTTTCAGAACAGAGAAATAGTCCAACCCTACATTTCTCAACATGCACAAGAAATGGACGAAAAAGTCATGCAATCACATATTGACTTGTACGTCAATCAACAATCTGTAATGCTAGACACATCTGCAAAACAAGGAATTGAAAGACTAATTGATGAAATTAGAGGTCTATTTCCTGATAGAAGCATTCAAAATCCAATTTTTATTTAGATTTTATTTGGGTCAATTCTACATCTACGAACATCGTAATCAATACAATACATATACAAATTATTAGAATTCATTCAACTACATGAAAATTAGTTGTTTACATATTACGTTTTATCCTAATATGTTTTATATATTTGTATTGTGTAAGTTTTGGTTATTAAATTGTAAAATTCGTTTTTGCTCGAACAAAGGTTCGAGCATTTTTTTTTGCACCATCCCTAAACCCAGTTTATAGCATGAACCAAATTTAGCTCACGCCTACTCTACCATAGCTATTGCACATAGGTCCTGCCCTATTTTGAACACTTAGCATAATGCACTAATTGAAGACCTTTTAATAATAAGCACCTTTCAATTTATCAACACGTCTTTCTTTCATTTCTTAGTTAGGGTTTTCCCTACTTCAGGATTTGGGTAATAACTACCATTTTGATCATTAGAATAGTAATTGAGAAAATAAAGTTGAATCTTTGTATCGTTATTGAATCGAAAGATGTAGTATACTTAAAATTATCGCTTTCATTCAAAACCATTTTGCTAGGATAAATTATAGAAATATGTCAACCAGAAAATCAAATAATAACTTACTCAGTTTTGCGCTTATAGGAATGATCTTACTACTAGGTCTCAACGGATACCAATGGTATGTTAATAGTCAACTTAAGCAGGATTCCGTTCAGCAAAAGACAGAGTTGATAGAGTTAGAGAAAATCAGAACAGAACTAGATCAAGATTACAGAGCTGCCATAGAAGGTTTGGATGAACTTAGAGGAGATAATAAAGAGCTAAATCAACTTATAGAAAGCCAAAAAACTAGCCTCCAACAACAAAAAGAAAAGATCAACAATCTGATTTGGACCAAAAGAGAATTGGGCAAGGCACGCGAAGAAATGAAAACCTTAAAAGATCAAGCGGAGCGTTACATTGCAGAAATATCCAAATTGAAAGAAGATAATCAATTATTAGCTTCGTCAAATACTCAACTCAAACAAGAAAAGGACGCCTTAGATATATTATATAAAGAAGAACAAAGAGCAAAGGCAGAAATCGCACAAGCAAGAGCAGTATTAGCCGCTGAAAAAGAAGAGATAGTAAAAGAAAAAGAAGTTTTAGATGAGAAGGTAGATATAGCCAAAGCTATCAAAATAAACTATATGGAAATGCAAGGCTATGAAGTAAAAGAGAATGGCAAGACCAAAGAAAAAAGTAAGGCTAAGGATATTAACATGCTTAGGACTTGTTTTTTAACGGAAACAAATGTAGTTGCAAGTTCTGGAGAGCAAGAGTTCTACATCAGAATTATTGATCCTGTAGGCGAAATCTTAGCTGTAGAAAGTAAGTCTGGAGTACTCACTAACAAACTGGATAATACTCAGGTAATGTATTCAACTTCTGGCTCTATGGACTATCAAAATGAAGATACAAGAGGATGTATCAGTCTTAACCTTGGGCAAAAGCTTGCTAAGGGAATATATGATATGGAAATTTACAATAATGGGTTTATGGTCGGTAAAGGAGATTTTAAGCTTAAGTAAAGTATCTCCTTCAATTGAATTTAGACTAATAAAAAAGTGCTTTACAAATTAATTGTAAAGCACTTTTTTATTTTGAGAAAACAACAATTAACTTGGCTTTCTATTTAAAAAATCATTTAATGTAGTACCAGCGATTTTACTATTAGCATCTAGTATTCTAACGCTGTGAACGTACCAATACTCAGCAAAATTCTTTGACATACCCTTATTCCAATTAGTTGGATCCACTTTTACACCCTCCTTTGCAAGGTCTTCTTGAGCGACCTTGGCGATCTCGGTAAAAGTATTGATAGTTCTCATGTAAGCATCATTGTCATTCTCTTTCTGAAAGAGTAATGAAACTGCTTGATTATAGACGTCTCTATCATATACTGAAGTATGCTCTACATCAGAATATTCCTTGATCAAAGAACCCACTTGTTCTGAAATATTGAAACTAGCGAAAATATCATTATACAAATCTTCAGCACCATTATATCCAATGGCATCATTCCATTGCTTTAAAGAAGCCTTATTATCTTCTTTTAATGAAGCAAACGGTGTTTTATAGATTACGTTCATCTCAGCAATGACCTCATCGTCATTATGCGATTTCTTTTGCAATCCAGCATTTTCCAGCTCTTTCGAAATTTCTCTTCGCGTTTCTACTTCATTTGGTTTCACTTCTTCCTTACAAGAGGTGAAAAACAAAAGACAGGCAAAAAACGCACAGGCACTTATAATTCTAAGCATAATTGTAGTTTTCATTTGTTTATAAAATATTCTAAAATGCAATATATTAAATTAATACATTATATGTAAGTATATGTCTATTATTAATTTACACATTATTACCAGAAACTATACATATTGAAAAAAGTGCAACATTGATTTGATCTGGCAAATATGTACTAACGTCTTATACACTGAGAAGAACATGCCAAAAAGAAGATAAATATGCTAGCTATTTGTCTTTTGAGTAAAAAGTACAAGTCAATGAATAAGATACTTTTCTGACCAACTATAAAGATTAAATAATTTATATGTATAAATTATTATCAATCAATATTGTACGTTCATAACATATTGTTTGCATGCTTGTGTTAAACTTGAAATATAGTATAATTTTACATTGTTCTTTTCTGAGAAACTTCCCCTGAAGGAAATTGAGAACGTTAATAGATCAGCATTAACATTACTAATTGACCAATAGTACTGTGAATGTGTAATCAAAAAGTACGAATTATGACCAACCTGAGATGTGTGCACTCTGATGCATTGCGCAATGACTATTTTTCTTTTTTATGTACTCGAAGTATTTTCCAAAATCTTGGTAAATCCATAGTATTACTTACTTGTTTACTATTTCTATTACTTTCGTCCAATACATCCTTTGCACAAGATTGTAGTTTTGTGAGCAATGGAGATTTCGCTTCAGGTCTAAGCGATTGGAATCCCACTGGGAGTGTTTCATCGGCTGGAGGTCAAGCCGTTTTTAATCAAGAAAATGACCCTGTAGATGGTGTAATCAGTCAAGATCTTTCTTTAACAGAATGCAATGATTATGAATTGACTGTAGATATTGGAGCAACAGGATCAAATGCTTCTATCGCCATTGAAATATTCATCGATGGTGCTTCTCAGGGTATCTTCGATGCACAAGCAAGCAATCCTAATACAGTAAATATTCCCTTTAGCGCTGATCAAGCTAATGTAGAAATCAGATTTGAAGATGCGTCAGCAACTACCACAGGACAAGATCTTAGACTTGATAATATTGAAGTCTGTGAAATTTCTATGAATATAGTTGAGTTGAATGTCATAGTCCCTACTGATGTCGATCGATGTGAGGACCTTTCTTATGAAGTTGAAATAACGAATGCATTAGATGCAACATTCACTAACGGAATGGCAATACTTCCCACAGATGTAGATTTTCTGTCAATTTCTGATGTTTCAGGTGCGACGGTAACTGGTAATGCTTCTGGAGCCATTACTATATCAGCTATAACTGATCCTACAATAACATTTACTATCAATGCTACAGTAGATTGCGATTCAGCAAATAGTGGAACTGTAGGATTCGAAATTTCTTATGAAGATTGTAATTCGGTAACTATTAATTTAACAGAAACGGTTGCTGGGGTGATCATTAATTCTCCAAATATTGATATCACCAATAGCAATCCTCCATTCTTTAATGCTCAAATCGGATTAGAACAATCTATAACCAATACTGTCACAAACAATGGTGATGCTGATGCTTCAGATGTAACCTATTGCGTTTTTAATAATGCTAATTTTTCACTGACAGATATTAACATTGGTGGTACTAGTCTTGCTCCTTCTCCGAGTTCACCCGCTGGACAAACCTGTTACATAATTCCAGGGGGATTAGCTATGGGAGAAAGCGTAGACGTCATAGAAACGTATACTGTCATATCGTGTAATGCAACCACTGACGACCTTATGAGGAGGGCTCAATTTGGTTGTGATTCGAATATAGAT
>CALBEE010000162.1 GCA_937927575.1 uncultured Saprospiraceae bacterium
CCTGCATTACTCGCATCTACATATCTTCCTATAGGTTTTGCATCCGCTCCATTATCTCCTGCTTTGAGAGTTGTAATCAATGCCATAAAATCAGCGTAACCTTCTCCCATTTGTTCACCTCTATCAGCGGTCCCATTTTCATCATCATCAAATGTCGGGTAACAGCCTGTATTTGATGGGCCACCAGTTAGCCTATTGTGAATACCATGACCAAACTCATGTGCAATAACACCGTTATCATAAGATGCATCTAGTTGATCGGGGCCATTAGGTTCTTGTAATTGAAATGTAACTGAGACATCAATATTCGCACTTATCGAAGCTTTAATTCTATCACAATCAGATTTTTTTAACATTAGTGCAGGAATATCAACAGGTTCGGCACCATCTGGAGCGCCTAAAGTGAGTAATTCCTCACCGGTCCCTCCATTAACGCCAGAAATATTACATATAATAACAGCAAGTGCTCCTGCTTCTTGAGCGTTTCTTGTTTTAAGGATAAAGTCACAAGACCCTCTATCGATAATGGCTATATTTCCTGTTATATCCGAAGAATTGATTAGTGAATTACAACCTTGAGCAGAGAATTGTGTGCCGTCATTGGCAACGACAACCGTACCAGAGATAGGATTCGTATCTACAGGAGGACCGAAATTTGCGGTACCTACTTCACCAATTAAACCTGCAATTTCTTGAGGTGAATCGATAGAAAATGCTCCTGAAGGATTGTCCCATAAGAACATCTCCATTCTACCGTTACCACCATCTGGAGGTGTTCCAAACCTAGCATTATTAGTACCATCTCCATCAAGTGCCTCAGCATTAACTTGATCGTCTGCATTCCCTTCTCCGCTATAGTTGTTTACTTGGAAATTTCCTGCAGCTTCATCAAATCCTAATTTATATGAAAAATCATGAAGAAAATTATTCGCATAGAATAAATTCACCTGAGCAGATCTCAAATTTGTAGTCGGCTCGTTACTCTGGTTGTGTTCAAAATCAAATACTAAATCTTCTCCTCCATCTGGCTCTGTTCCTGGAGAACTATTATTATTATCCGTATCCAAATACGCATGTACATTATTACCTCGAGTAATCGTAAATTCTGCTCCATCCATTCCATCAGTATCGTGCCATCCTAGAGGAGAAGCTAAATCATCGGCAGGGTCTACGATTAAAACTTGTTCTGTTTCTAATGGACTTTCTGCAGGGAATGGATACACTCTATACGAGGCTCCATCATTTACTACAGCACTTTGTCTTTGGGTAGTATGTTCTATAAAGTCATTTTTGCAACTGTGATCTACAGCACTCGCTTGGCTATGATTATGGTTGCAATATACTGTCCAGTTGTTTTTAGATAGTATTTTACCGGTAGCGGCATCTACTCTAATACTCCACCAATCAGAGTTCTCTTTCATGTCTACAGAGAGATCATACACTTTGTGCAATTTTCCATCTGCGTCAGCTTCATATTTAAAAGTCACTGGAATCTCGCTATTAGCTAACTCACTGGCAGTAAAGTAAGTGATACCCTTTTGACTGTCAGACCTTAAAACAGCTACTGATGTCTCCGTTTTGAAGTGTTTTGCTACTATTTGGATAGCTTCTACTTCGCTAATTTTAGCTTCAGTAGATACAACTTTAGATTTCAAGTCAGAGATAAATCTATTTCCTGTTGTTAACACCTTACCATTTTTACCGATAGCAATGGTCATAATGGCGTTATATACCGGTATACCCTTATGCGTCTGAACTAGATATATAAAACTTATACCCTTATCATCAGTATAGGCGTGATCGACTATTACATTTTCTATATCACTAGCTTCTAATCCAAGTTGTTCATAAGAAGCGGATAAGTGTTGAACGGCTGTGCTAGATATCTGGTTTTGCGCCATTATACCTGCGGATAATAAGATGCTGAAAAGCAAACTTGTAAAAATTTTCATTTAGATGCGGTTTAGTTAAGTAATTTCACATGTTTAGTGAGGTGCTTTCAAAGAATCTTTATGCCACTTTGATTGCGCATGGAAATTACAACATTGGTGATAATAACTGTATGTTTACTCATCAATAATTAAGTTCTACGGACATTTTGATATGAGTATCATTATTTTTTGTCCGTATGAGTACAGCCCTATCAGTCATTTGCCTTTAGGGTGAAGCGATTTTGACCACCTCGTATGGCCATCTATACGATCCAAAAAGATAAAAAACTATTGAAAGATCAGATTCTAATAGGTAGAAATCCAGTTGTAGAGGCCTTTGATTCGGGCGTCGAGCTAGAGAAGGTATACCTCAATAAAGAATTACGTGGAGAAGTGGAAGTGACTATTAGGAAATTGTGCAAACAGTACGAAATTCCTTTGTCTAAAGTACCTAGTGGTAAGATTAATGAGATGGCCGGTAACAAAGACCATCAAGGGGTTGTAGCTTTTATATCTGCCGTTGAATATCAAAAACTGGAAGATATTCTCCCTTTCATATATGAAAAAGGCGAGACGCCATTAATTCTTATGCTTGATGGCGTAAGTGATGTACGTAATCTAGGAGCTATAGCTAGATCTGCCTATGTTATGGGAGTGCATGCAATAGTGTTTTCTGCTAAAGATAGTGCGCGTATAACGGAGTACGCCATTAAAAGCTCAGCAGGTGCAATCTTGAAAATTCCACTTTGCCGTGTAAAAAATATACAAGAAAGTATTCGTTACATGCAAGACTTCGGTGTACAAGTGATAGCTACACATTTGGGTGCAAAGGAAACTATAAGTGATGTAAATATGTCTATACCTATAGCGATCATAATGGGATCTGAGGACAAAGGACTTGGACCGCATATCATGAGATTGGTGGATACACAGGTAATTATTCCACAAGCGACAGATTTTGATTCTCTCAATGTTTCTATTGCGACTGGAATTATACTTTATGAAGTAGTAAGACAAAGGGCAATACATTAAAATAGTACAACAATTATATTATGAATAAAATTAATATGTATTTATCTAGATTTATGGTGTTTAGCCTGGCGCTTGTCTTGCTAGGCTCATGTGGTTCTTCTAAGGATGTAGCCATGTCTAAGGCAAATAATGAGAGCTACAAGCCATTAGAAAAGAGTCTTCTTTGGAAGATTGAAGGAAATGGAGCAGTAGAAAACTCATACTTATACGGAACCATCCATATGATCAATGAAAGTGATTTTTTCTTGCCTACGGGTACTATGTCAGCGATAGACCAATCAGATCAAGTAGTTTTTGAAATCGATATGAATGAAATGAATGATATGGGTTCTATGATGGGATTGATGTCAAAAGCATTTATGAATGATGGAAAAACTATTAGTGACCTCCTTAATGCTGAAGATTATAAATTATTGGAAGACAAATTTGCTAAATTAGGACTTCCAATGATGATGCTAGAACGTATTAAACCGGCTTTTTTGACGGTATTTGCTTATGATATAGATCCAAATGGAATGCAGAATGGCAGCATAAAAAGCTATGAAATGGAATTTTTCGAAATGGCTAATAATGCTAATAAACCCGTCTCTGGTTTAGAAACCTTAGAATTTCAGATGAGTGTTTTTGATAGTATATCTTATGAAGATCAAGCTAAGATGTTAGTGGATGCTTTAAAGGCAGGTGATTCTGAAAATGACGATTTCAAAATAATGACAGATATGTACCTTTCTCAAAATATAAATGCGATGGTTGAGATGATTGATGATGATGAAATGATGGGTGGAGAAGATAATAATGATATTCTATTGACAGGAAGAAATAAAAATTGGATTCCAGTAATGGCTGATCTGATGAAAACTAAAAAGGTATTTTTTGCGGTTGGTGCGGCTCATTTAGCTGGTGAAACAGGAGTGATTCATCTGCTTCGAAAAGAGGGGTATACTTTGACCCCAATCAGCCATATTAAAAACTAATGATGTCAAACTTGATTTCATTAAATGGTGTTTCACCGGAGATCTCAGAATCGGCCTGGATAGCTAATAACGCAACGATATCAGGTAATGTAAGAATAGGTGAGGGTAGTAGTATTTGGTTCCAAGTAGTGATCCGTGGAGACGTGAATAGGATAATCATCGGAAAGAATACCAATATTCAAGACCATAGTATGGTACATGGAAGCACAGGTGGTATTGATACAGTTATAGGTAATGGTGTCACTGTTGGTCATAGAGCGATCATACATGGATGTACTATTCATGATGATGTGTTGATAGGAATGGGTGCGATTATACTCGATGAAGTGATTATCGAGAAGAATGTAATCGTAGCAGCTGGTGCAGTGGTAACCGGAGGAAAAATTCTGGAATCAGGATTTCTTTATGCTGGCATCCCTGCTAAAAAGATTAAACCCATTACTCCTCAAATGATTCAGGAATATATAATTGAAGGTGCAAAAGGATATGTGACCAATAAAGAATTATATCGCGATTGATTTTTGAAAATTGTCCCTAGTCGAACCCTTTCTTTATTTAAGAATGAAGCATAATTCGCCGGATTTAAACAAGCATCCAACTTTTTAGATACATAACCTAAGAGTTAATCAAATAACAAAGGCCCACTTTTACAAGTAGGCCTTCTATCTAACCGGTATTATATTACAACTTACTCTAAGACAAATGGTGATGCCTTGGGGTAGCCATATGGCTTTATTAGTTTACTCTCACAATCTTTTTAGTGAGTACTTTAGTTGCTGTTTCTATTCTTAAGATTAATATTCCGCTCGAAACGCTGCGATCTAAGTCAATTATTTTTTGACTTTCTTCAAAACTGTAATCTCCAAGGTACTTTCCAGTGATATCAAAAGCTTTGATAGATTTGATTTCTGAAGGATCTAATTGCTGCTCTTCTACATCTAATATTACATCTCCATCGCAAAGTAGAGTGCCGACTTCAAAGCTACTTACAAGATCTTCAATGCTAATATCCTCAATGCTAAATGTATAATCAGTAGTGCCGTCAGCAGTAATGTTTTCGACTATAATAGGTAGTGCAGAATAATCATAAATGCCATAGGATATTCCATTGGACCTTACTTCAAATTGATCTTCATTATCTCCATGCTGAAAATCAACTGACATTATTACTAGGTCGTTTTCACAGCTTTCCAATTCGAATTCAATCTCATTTATAAAGAATTCTTGATTCTCTTCTTCGAAGCATGGATTTATTATCTCCGTGATTAGGCAACAGTCTTCATTATCATTGTCACAGACTTCAACAGTAATATATTCTGTTTCGTAAAGCAGTTCAGAAAGTGTTATCGGAAGATCTTCGAATTCGTAGAAACCGATACTTTCTCCATTGATAAATAAATCAAAGAAGTCGTTGGTTTCTCCAGTCACTTCGATATCAATAGTAAGATTGAATGAATTATTTTCGGAACACTCCGTCGCATCGGCTGAGAAGTCAGATAGGCCACATTCACTTTCGTCATCACAGCAAACAGGTTCGTGTACTACAAAAGCGTTACAGTTTTCGAAATTTATATCAGTGACTACAAACTCTAATTCGGTCTCGCAATCTGCTTCGATAGGCCCTATTTCATAATAATCCAATCCGTATTCAAATGTTCCGTAATTATTACCATTGCCAACTACAGTAAATTGATTGTCATCACCAATATTTTCATATTCAAAAGTCAAATGGAAGTAAACTTGATCATCATCATTACACTCAAGCGCTTCGACAAATACTTCCGAGATACTGCAATCTGAAACGCCATCTTCATAGCATGGATTTTCAAATTCTGAAACTGCAGTACAATCAGCATCTTCGTTATCCGTAACCGTAATAGTAATGTATTCTGTTTCGTAATTTAAACCAGATACTAATATTGGTAGATTATCATAAGCATACGATTCTATAAAGTCATCATTCACTACGATTTGGAAAGTAGCAGAAATATTATTTTCATAATCAAAATTTAATTCGAATGTAGTGTTTCCATCCTCACAATCCGCATCTATGGTAAGTTCTGAAATAGAACAATCTGATGAGTCAGGATCATAGCAAGGATTTTCTAATTCCCATTCGATACAACAATCGTCATTGTCATTGTCGCAAACTTTTATAGTGAATACTTCTGTATTAGGATTTTCAATATCGAAATCGTACCAAGAATTTTCATTCCATTCGACGAAAGTTTCAAACAAATTATTTATGTAAATATCAAAACCAACTTCACTTAAGTTTTCTCCGTCGATGAGCCATTCGGTTACTATTAATCCATCTACGCATTCAGGATTAGGACCAAAGTCAAGAGTTGTTATATTGCATTCCTCTTCCGGATTATAACATGGGTTTAATACTTCTACCGTGGCACAACAATCTGGATCAATAGCGTCACAAACAGTAACTGTGATATACTCAGTATCGTATAAAAACGAAATATAAGTTATCGGTAAAACAAGGTCATCATACGGTCCAAAAGTGTCATCATTGAGCGTGATATATACATCGCCACTGCCACCTATCATTTCAAAGTTTATTTCTATATCGGTTCCATCATCACATTCTGTAGTCTCTACAGTGAGATCTACAATGGCACATTCATCTTCTTCACAACAAAACACTTCATTAAAACCGATAAAAGCCGAACAGTCAATATTGTTAAGATCTGTGATGATTAATTCTACTTCGGTTTCACAATCTGCAAGGAAAGGACCTACTGTATAATAATCTTCACCATATTCAAATGTTCCATAATCATTTCCATTGCCCACTACTGTAAATTGATTATCTGTACCTGGATTATTAATATCAAAAAAGATATCGAAATAAATCTCACCATCTTCATTACAGTCGTAAGCTTCAGCTCCTAAATTTGTTATGGAACATTCTTCACTGGGCTCATAACAAGGGTTTTCTAATTCCCATTCTATACAACAGTTTTCATTGTCATTATCACAAACTTTTATGGTAAAAATTTCTGTTTGCGGATCTTCAATGTCAAATGCATACCAAGAATTTGCATTCCATTCAACATAAGTTTCGAATGCGTCATTGATAAAAATATCGAACCCTACTTCACTCAAATTATCTCCATCAATCAACCAATCAGTTACAATAAGTCCATCAATACATTCTGGATTAGCTCCAAAATCTAAGGTGTGAAGATTACAAGCTTCGGCATCACAACAGAATACTTCATCAAATTCTATTACTGCAAAACAATCATCATTATTGAGATCAGTAATGATAAGCTCTGCCACTGTTTCGCAATCTGCTAAAAATGGACCGACAGTATAAAAATCTTCACCATATTCGAAAGTTCCATAATTGTTTCCATTACCCGCGACTGTAAATTGATTGTCAGATCCTGGATTAAGGACATCGAAATAAATGTCAAAATATATTTCTCCACCTTCGTTACAATCTTGAGGTTCAACTTCTACATTTTCGAATGTGCATTCATCTTGCTCACAGCATAAACCTTCAGGAAGTTCTAATTCAAAAAAGCCGATACAATTTTCATCATCTAAATCCATCACCTCTATAGGTTGGAAGGGTTCGCAAGGAAACCACATTGGGCCAATGTTGTAGAAGCTTTCGCCATATTCAAAGGGTCCAAATTCCTGTCCAGATACATTTAGCATAAATTGATTAGAGCTTCCAGGATTATCGTATCCGAACCATACGTCAAGAAATAATTCATCATCAGTACATAATGCTTCAGCTTCGACATTAGTAATAGAACATTCATCAACATTGCAACATAAAGCTTCTGGATATTCGTAAAATCCACTACAATCATTGTTGTCGACATCAGTCACTACAAATTCGTAATCTAAATCACAATTGGGCTCGAATGGCCCTACAGTATAAAAAGTCTGACCATATTCGAAAGTACCATAACTCGTTCCATTACCTGTAATGGTAAATTGATTGGAAGCTCCGGGATTTATCACATCAAATTCAATATCTACAAATATTTGCCCTTGCTCATTACAATCATAGGCCTCAGCATAAACATCGCTGATACCACATGTTCCACCATTACATTCTAAGCCCTCAAACGCAAGGTCATCTGCACATAGTATATCTTGCCCAATTCCGAAAACTGTTATGAAAGGATTCTCGTTTCCATTAGATGGAAAGTCATCGATAATAATGGGTAGATCAGCATAAGCATATGTGCCGTGATAGGTTCCATTAGACCATACATCAAAATTATCCTCTTCAACTTCTTCGAATGTAAAGTTTAATTCTATTGAAAAATTTCCGTTCTCTGTACATTCTATTGTCTCAACAGTTACATCAGAAATAGAACAGTATTCAGAACAGCAAATAGGTTCTAGTACAATGGTAGATTCGCAGCCAGAATCAATGTCCACTACATCAAAAATATGCTCTGTATTACAATCACCCACAAAAGGTCCAAAGCTATAAACTTCTTCTCCATAATTAAAGACGCCTTCTGATATTCCATCGATAAAAACTTCGAAATGTTGACTGCCAGGATTATCAATTAATATTTCGGCGAAGAATGTTCCAGATTCTGTACATGCATTATCTCCTATGTAGTCCACGACAAAGTTAGTACAATCATCACAACATGCTTCGTTCTCGATGCTTAGCATAAAAATGCAATCTGGTTCATCAAAATCTATTACACTTATATCTAATATTGCATTGCATTCAATCTCTAATGGACCAAATTCATACGAAGTCAAACCGTAATCATTAAATCCAAAACTGACCCCATTGATAACAGTTTCAAATCCACCACTCGAACCAGTAGGATTGTCTACATATAAATTAATATTAAACGCTCCATTCTCATCGCAATCACTAAAGGATTCTAATTCCATTACCATACTGCAGTCTTCCGGCCAGCAGCAAAATGGTTCATCAAATGTAAACGAGGCATTACAATCCGTATCATTGGCATCTACGATTTCGAAAGTAAATATTTCATCGCAATCACTTTCTGCAAATGAATATTGATAGGTTGTTTGGCCATATTCATAACCGCCTACGAACATACCATTTCTATAAAGATTAAATATATTGGCAGCACCTGGATCTACTACATCGAATTCGTATTCAATGTTGACAACTCCGTTGATGTCACATTCGTACTCCATGATAAAATTAGTAATCGAACATTGTGCAGTTAAGGATAGCACAGACACACTACTTAGGAATAGTGTAAAGAGTAAATTTTTGAATTTCATACTGTTGGTGTTTTAGCTTGGGAGCTTATTAGATAGAGAGGGGAGATGGCTAAAACGCTGCATTAGAAGTATTCAAAAAGACAAATCACCTTGTAATTCGCTGACTACAAGGTGATTATGATATTCGGTTTTTTGAGGATATTAATCTAAATCATATTGATATATGACTATGGCTTCAAAGCCCAACCCAAAGGCAGTAGCACGATCCGAAACTCCATAATTCGCTAACACGCCAAACCTCAATTCATCATATCTAGATCCTATTTCTGGAAGAATATAACCGCCTTGAATAGAAACGTCACTGGCTGAACTAATTCCTAATCCTGCCCAAAATGCATCTCTCATTTCGTACTTTCCAGCTAATATGAAATTGGACAATTCTGGATTAGTATAATTAAACATTAATGAAGGTTCAAAATAACTATCTCTTCCTTGGATCCGAGTTCCTATTTCAAAGAAAACGTGATTAAATCTTTCTTGATTGCTATTATTTGCAAGTACGTTCCCAGCATATACTTGCGAGTAAGAAAGGCCTGTAAAAAATACATTGCCACCGTCAAATTTCTTAGGGTTAGAGATGTAAAATACTCCCGCCGTTACTGAAGGGAAAAAAGTGGTAGCTCTATCTCCAGCAGCTAAAGGATCTTCACTATCATTGATGATCGCATTACTTGGGTCAAAAGAATATTGAGTGAATCCAGCACTAATACCTGCTGATAATTGTCCTTTTTGTGTGAATACATTTCTCAATTTGTAAGCGTAATTGAGTTGTAATCCTATCTTAGAAATTGGACCGGTCTTATCAAAAGTAAGTCCAGCACCTGCACTCATATTGTAATCCAAAAGTGGATATTCAGCAAGTAATGATCCTGTACGTGGCGCACCTTCAAATCCCAGCCACTGCTGACGCATATGCACATTGGTCACCATGTGTGTACCATATGCAGTAGCCGCTGGATTCCAAATCGCTCGGCTATCATTAAACTGTGAAGTATAAGGTAATTGTTGCGCTACTGTATTGCTGATAGAAATTACTGATAATGCTATTATATATATTAGATGTTTCATTGTCTTTATTTTTTAAAGTTGAATTATAAATGAAGAATTAGTCTCTTACAATCGTTAAGTTTTGTTTGAAAATAATTTTATCATCTATCTCTAATATATAATAGTATGTATCGGGTGGAAGTGGTTCGCCACTCCTTGTGCCATCAAATAATATGTTATCCTTTTGATAACCATCTTTATCATAGATTACAGCTCCCCAACGACTATAAATTCTTAATCTATTATCAGGGAATGCCTCTAATCCTCTAAATAGGAGTACATCATTTTGACCATCGTCGTTTGGCGTAATTAGATTAATTGGTAGTATAAGGCTAAAAGGATCTTCTATGATGCAGATGTTTACAGAATCACTATAAGTACATCCATTATCATTAGTAATGTCGACATAGTATGTAGTATTATCCAGAATAGGCATTACCTCAGGACTAGATCCTACCGTAGAATTTACGAAAGTGCCATTATCTTCCCACTCATAAATTGATCCTCCAGATGCATTTAGATTTATGCTTCTCCCTTGAATAACGCAAGTGTCTCTTCCTGCGCTTAGCCCAATGGGTTGATCTATAAACACCATACTAGAAGCCATATCATTAGATACTCCACACCCATTTACTACAGTTACGGTATAGGTGGCATCCATAGTAGGAAACACTTCAATACTAGATCCAGTCATACTGGACATAGTGTTCTCAGGTCCAGACCACTGATATTCATCCGTGGCAGAGCCATCACTAGCACTTACACTTAATGTGATCGTATCACCGACACATAGGGTGGCTTCTTCGTCTAAGATAGGAGTAGGGTTAGTAAGTCTTGTAATTATGATTTCGTCTGATGCCATACACCCGTCTGTGGTAGTCAACATCGCAGTGATCGTAGTTTCAGTATCGATTAGCTGATCGTATTCTATATTGATACTCTGATCAGTTTCTGATGTACTCCAGATATATGTACCTGTCTCAGAAATTGTCAACATTAAATTATCTCCAGGACACAATTCTGTATCCTCACCCAAATCAAAAACTGGATTAGGTAATTCGCTTACTGTTATAGGATTTGAAGATGTAACACAAGTCAAACCATTTACCGCAGTGATAGTATATGCTCCAGGTTCGTTGACCTCAAGGCTAGTGGTCGATTCACCAGGAATGAAAATGCCTTCGAGAGACCATGAATATGAATCAGCTACTCCTTCAGCTTCTAATATAGTGCTTGATCCTTCACAAAATACTGCTGTATCATCGATGCTAATTATTGGAAAGTCAAGAACAGTAATTTCTACTTGAGCTGAAGCAGAGCAACTATTATCATTGGTAACCATTACTGTATAGATTCCAGCGGTGCCTGTCGTAAGTTCTGCAGATTCAGATACTACGACACCCATTTCATTGGTCCATAGGTAAGTATTGGTTTCGTCTCCTGCTACTACTGTAGTTTCTTCACCTTCACATATAGTTCGACTGGCATCGATATCTACTATAGGATTGGCAAATACATTTACTGTGATTTGATCTTCTACTGTACATCCAGATGTGCCGGCCACCTCTGCAAGATAAGTACCAGATTCATTTATTTCCAACATAAAATCTGTTTGTCCAATGATCTCTAAGTTGTCCTTATACCAAGTAATATTATCTCCATTTGTGGTAGCAGTAATCGTTTCAGACTCACCTTCACATAGGTCAAAGCTATCTCCAATATCTAGAGTCGGTCCTGGTAAAAAATCTACCGTCACTGTATCCATAGCAGTACAGAATACTTCATTAGAAACGATCACAGAATATTCACCGGAAGTACTTACTGTAATCATAGGATCAGATAATGGAAGTATATCTGTGCCCAAAAACCAAATATATTCGGTTCCATCCATACCAGCATTAAGAATTACTTCTGACCCAATACAGCCAATCTTATCATCTCCTAGATTTACCACAGGCAATAATGATCCTACAGCCGTCGTGGTATCTCTTGCTTCACATCCTGCAATATTAGTAGCGACGATAATATACTCCCCTGGTGCATTGATAGAATAGTTAGGATCATTACCAGTCGCTACGACAGTGCCATCTAATGTGATGGTGTAGTCATCATAAAATCCATTTATCGAAGTGGTTTCTGTGCTTCCTTCACATAGGGTGAATGATTCAGAAATTTCAAAATCTACTGTAGGATTTTCTGATAGTGTAACATTGATAGTATCTGGTGTACTACATGATCCTTCAGATACGATAGCGATATATACTCCACTTTCTATAACATTAAGGGTTTGCATTACTTCGTTGGGTATTTCTACATCATCTTTAAACCATTGATAGCTAGATCCATCTGTACCGGCATCTAACATAAATTCTGTTCCGACACATCCGATAAGATCCATTCCTAGATCAACATCAGGAGCATCTACAAATTCTACCATTGTACAAGCAGTACTCGAACAACCTGTAGACTCATCTGTCACTTCAACACAATATTCACCAGGAATTGACACTTCAATAATTTCACTACCCGCTACAAAGACTGCATCCCTTGTCCAATTATAGGTAAAATCGTCATTGCCAACATTTGGATTTAAGATCGCCATCACTCCTTCACATTGACTTGAATTAGCATCCAAAAGGATTTCAGGATTAGGATTGATTACCAAATCTACTTCATCGGTTTTAGCACATCCTGCAGCTGTGGTGACCGTAACTCTATATAATCCAGATGCTGTTGGGCTGATGATCTGTCCATTTTCTGATAGGAGAACATCATCTAATGACCACTCATAAGTGGCTCCATCGGGTCCTGCATCTAATGTCAGCATATCGTCTACACATGCCGATTGACTATCACCAAGGTCTAATACTATAGGACAGCAATTGTCTGGAGCAGTAAATATTTGAGGGAAAATACTTTCGCAAGAAGCGTCGTCAGAGAATGAAACGGTTACATCCACGGGTAGGCCATCTGAATTTAAATTTTCAAGAATAATACCTTGAGGCGAACCAGTTAGGGGATAAAGCGCTCCATTAACTATAAGATTTCCAGTACTAGGAGCGGAGTCATATTCAATGATCAGATCTTGGGTATATTCGTTAGTATTAGGATCGCAATTGGTTTGTCCTCCAGCACTTACCGCATCAATGCTACATGTAGATATGATTTCTATACACCTAAAATTTTGACTTTGTAAAAGACAATTGCCACTAAATATTAGAGCATTCAAAGCTTGACCACTCCATGTATTTGGGTCGGTGTTAGCAGGTGGTGTCATGCCTCCAGATTTGTAAGCTACACCATACACATTATAAATTCCTCCTCCTAAAGAAGTAAAGTCTCCTGTTGGACTGGTAGCTGAAATAATATTGTTACTTGTGTTCACAGCTACATAAGTATAGCTGTAGTCTAAGTCCTCATTGCCGTCTCCTAAAAGTATATCACCAGGGCCAGTAATGCTTGAAATTACATTGGATTGTGGTAAAGTTCCATAGTTATAAAATGCGATTACATATCTTGTACACGCTTCTAACATTACAGAGGTAACTGGCGAAACAGATACTTGAGTTCCTTGGACATTAGAGCCGTTAGAAACTACAAAACTTGAACAAGGATTATTAGTGGAAAATCCATCTTCTTCGAAAATAGAGAAGAATCCAAATCCTCCACCTGCTACAGTATTATTATTAAAAGTGTAGACTCCACTTTCTGTTGGCGTAATTATTTCTGATTCGTAGAAAAACTCAGTTATTTCTGTACAAGAAGTTCCACTTGCATTATAAGTAGACATATCCATTCTTTCCGAATTTTGAGAGATTGGATCAGAAGTAATACTATTGATTACCGTTCCATTGATGCTATTCATCATCAGATTCAAACTTGGATCTCCTTGATCTGCAGTTACTTTTTCAGTTTCGCAAACATAGCTTTGAAAGGCTCTACAATTTGAGGATATAGTGAAATCATTATTAGACAAATCAAATATCTGAACGCATGGATTATCATCACAAATAATCATCACTCTAGCTTGATTAGTCGCACTTAAGGAACTCGGAATATTGATCGTTTCAGATCCAGAAGAATAATCTACATTATTAGCCAATAAAAATGGAGTGGTAAATCCACCATCTATAGACAAAAATATATCTACATTATCGCAAATTGCATCCGATCCACCAGTCGACCAAGTAACTTCTAAAGGATCACCTGCGGTTATCGTCATATTACTATTAGGATTAGTAACTCTGAATGGGCCACTAGTCACGACTTGCACTTGTCTATCTTCGATGGCTACTGCTCCACCTCCTGGTTGATTATCTCTTGCAGTTAATTTAAAATTGAGCTGTCTTCCTGTACCTGGTAATGCTTGAAAAGGATCTGTTCCATTTCCGTTAATGACTGTCGCACGATCTGGAAAGCTTCGAGCAATCTCACTGCTTGGAGGGAAAGATCGGAATAATGGACCGACCGTATTGCCAGATGCTTGCGTACCAATCTCACCTTGAGTAGGCGTACCATTGCCATCTTCATCGTATTGCTCCCAAACAAATGTCAGGAGATCTCCATCTGGATCGCTGGCTTCGGCCGACATGATGAACGGAGTTCCTCTTGGTATTTCATAGGTAAGATTACATGGATTAGGATCTATAAACGGTGGCGTATTGCCACTATTACTTTCATTTGCGCAAGTTCCTAAGACTTCCATATGACTGATCATTTCTATAAGACTATGCACATGGAAATAGCTGTCGGCCGCTCCACTGGCTGGAATGTTTTGGCCATCTCCACATATTCCTTGATAAGACATTATGGTAGTTCCTGAGCCGATCTCAAAAGCTGAGTTCCCAGATATGGCATCTTGACAAGAATCACCTTCACCATTAAAAGTGTGTTGCGCACCAAACATATGACCCAATTCGTGACAAGCTAATTGAATCCAACTTACACCATTATTGTTAAAAGATCCGGACCATCCTCCACCTTTTATATTATTTACACATACGGATCCACGATAAGCCACTCCTCCAGTACTCCATCCATCATCAGTTTCATGGTGGTGAAAAACATGACCCAAATCATAACTGTTTATATTGAATTGATTGCCCACTTCCTCTACGGCTTGATCCGCTCTTCCATCTCCACCAGCTTGATCAGGTTGGAATGGATCCGTCGCAGGATTGCTAAAGAGTACAGGTGTTAATACATTAAAGTTGACCGCAATGTCATTTTCAAATATGGCTTCCATCATTGCGATTCCGTTAGTTAGATGGGCTACTACTGTTGCATTACTTCCTCCATTGGCTTGATAATATTCACCAGTGACGATAGGTGCCATTCTATAGGTTCGTAAGATATCACCGTTAGAAATTAAAGCTCTTTCACCTGCCATTTGCTGAACGAATTGAGCTCGGTCGTCTGCCTCTCTACTTTTGTCTACTTCACATTGATGATTACCATTTTGATGAATGACTTCATCATTAGAGGTGCTTACAAAATAGCTATCGCTTTGCTGATCAGTAGGGTAGAGCATCGTCATCCCACAATCATCTAATTTATTAATATAAAGTGCTTCTGGTGAAACTGTGATTACACCTGTAGAGTATTCATTTTTCCATTTATAGACTCTGATATCTGGATAGTTTTCCATAAAATCATCAGACAAAAGAGGATGATAATTTAACCTAAGTGGTTCATCCGAAATGTAAGGAATATTTACATCCAACGATTCTAACCTGTCGTGTTCAAGTATTTTAGATTGTAATCTGCTTTTTTCGATTTTGATGATTGGAATTTCTCCATCCACTTCTTTCGAATTATTAAAGTCTATTGAATTGGTTTGTGCAAAGCTGAGCTGCATTCCAACAGCAAACAGCATAACTAATAATCTTCTCATATTCTAAGGTATATATTGAGATTTCAAGGTATGAAGAATATAACTATTCATAGTCATATGCAGTTACCTAATATTTGAAACTTTCATATATGAAGAATCTTAGATCTTAATCATTGTGACAATAAATATTTCCGAAAATGTACTCATTGATAATGGGTGGGAATAGGTATAAAAAAAACAAAGTAACCAATATCACTACTAGTTACTTTGCTACCATTAAGTCCGTCTAAGCCCATCAATAACAATACCTTATGTTAGATCAGGTGCAAAGACATAATATAATACCTGTTAACACAAATATAGTCTAACAATTTAAGCGTCCAAAAATTTATTCACATTTTTTTAACTTACGGTAAACAATAAATTGCAGGCTATTTCGTATAAAGAAATAATTCTATATCTAAGCAGTTGATTATTAAAAGAATAATTATTCTAATTCGGAAGACTAGGCGAGTTGACCAAGACCTTCTCGAACTACCGTAATTTCATCTCCATTACAGTCTAATACCGTGGATTCTCCCGTACTTCCAGGACCAGCATTGATCATTATATCCAATTCTGAGCCGTATTCTTCCTCTATTTTTTCAGGATCGGTATAATAACCTGCGATATCATCTTTATTTAATGAAGTGGTAATCAGCGGTTCGTCTAAAAATTCTAATAGAGATTGGACAATTTCATTATCAGGAATACGAATGCCTATTTCTGATTTATTATTCTTAAAATACTTTTGAACAAATTTATTAGCCGTAAGAATATAAACATAGGGTCCTGGACTATAGCGTTTCATAGTTTTAAAAACATCATTGCTATAAGCAGTAGTATAATCTGATACTTGTTTGAGGTCCGAACATATGACAGACATCTTTGCTTGTTTTTCTTTCTTTCCAGTCATACGACAGATTTTATCTATTCCTGCTTTATTAGTAAGCTTACAAGCAATAGCATATACCGTATCTGTTGGAATGACAACTATAGCTCCAGAATTTATTTCTTTAGCTATCATTTGTATTTCTCTTCGATTAGGATTTTGCGAGTGGAGGTGGTATGTTTTCATTCTTTTCTTTTTTAATATCTAAGGGATATTTGATTCATTCAACGGACCCAATTGGTTAGTTGATTCACTTCAATATGAAAGCATAATAAATGTAGAAATATTTTAGGAAACCAATTGGTTTAATTCAAAACATATTATCTAATAAGCTTATATGTGTTTCCTTTATTTTTCACCTTGATATCTAATTGCATGAGGATTGGTAATTAACAGATTACTAAGTCCAGCAATGATGAGACAGATTCCGGCTAATATCATGGCATTGATACTTGCTTCTCCAATGAAAGTGGTGTAGATCCAAGTTAAACCCACGGCTGCAAGTATTTGGGGTAATACAATAAACATATTAAACAGTCCCATAAATAATCCCATTTTATCTGCATCGATTGCACTAGAAAGCATAGCATAAGGCATAGATAAAATACTGCCCCAAGCAATACCAATACAAGCGAAACAAACATTCAACATAGTTTCGTCTTTTGTGTAATACATTAATATAAATCCTATTCCTCCTACCATCAATGAAAAAAGATGAGTCCATTTTCTATTGATTGTCATACGACTGGCGATGACGGTAAGAACTAAAGCAAATACCATAGATGTCAAACCATACATGCCCATGGCTGAAGAAATAATGTCGGAAGCGTTATTGTATGCTAGATTTGCTGCATCATACGCAGGATTAGAGTTATTCACATCTAAAACGAAATTATTTTTATCCGGTTTTGCTGCACCAAAAACATGTTCGGTCAAGGCAGGGTTAGACATACTCCACATTGTGAAAAATGCGAACCAACTAAAGAATTGTACCACTCCTAGTTTTTTCATAGTCACAGGCATATGAGCAATGTTTTCTGTGATTTCTTTGACACCATTGCCAAAGCCAGCACTTACTTTTTTTGCCTTTTCAAACTCATCGATATCTTCTGGTGGATACTCTTTCGTAGTAAGAATAGTGTAAAGAATCGCCAAGAAGAAGATAATTCCACCTATTAAAAACGAGAGCTTTACATTGTCAGGAATTACGTTTTCTGGTGCTACATTACTTACACCTAAATTTGCTAGTAATTTAGGAAGTTGACTTGCAATCCATGTACCTATTCCAATAATAAGTGTTTGTACTACGAAGCCATAAGATCTTTGCGAATCTGGCAATAAATCTGCGACTAAAGCTCTAAAAGGCTCCATACTGATATTGATGGAGGTATCTAAAAGAAGTAAACTACCTACTGCCACCCAGAGTACAGGCGAGTATGGCATAAATACTAAGACTATAGAAGCCAAGACTGCACCAATAAAGAAATAAGGTTTACGTCGACCCCATGTTGCATTCCATGTACGATCGCTCATATATCCGATAATGGGCTGCACAACTAATCCCGCCAAAGGGGCAAAAATCCAAAGCATCGGTATGTCGTCTTTTGCAGCACCTAAAGTTTGAAAAATCCTAGACATAGAACCGCCTTGCAAAGCAAAACCAAATTGAATTCCTAAAAATCCAAAACTCATATTCCATATATTCCAAAAGGATAATCTAGGCTTCTTTTTCATCTTTTTATTTTTCCAGTTAGCTTTTAATTCGTTTTAGTTTGTGTAAACTAAATACTCCCAAGGTCTCATATTTACTTTCGTACCTTTCTTAATGGTAGACTTCAATCCAGTGAATATTTCTTTCATCGAATCTATATCGCGATTTAATTCAAATGATTCTTTTTGGTCAGAAAAATTAATCATTACTAGGACTTCATTTCCATTCTTTTCTCTAGAGAAAGCATAGATATTTTTATGATCCGTTAGCTTAGTAAGAGGCCCTCCAAATGGTCCATTCCAAAGTGCTTCGTTATTGTGTTTTAAAGTGTTCAGCTTAGTATAAAAATCTGCATATTCATAATCTTTAAATCCTATATCATCTTTTTCAAAAAATTCTAACCTTCTATCCAATGGCTCTTCTTGACCACCATAAATTAACGGCATACCATCAAAAGTGCCAGTTAAAACTGCAAATGCTTTGTGATTATCTTTCATGCGTTCAAATACAGTACCTGCCCAACTATTTTCATCATGATTAGAAGTAAAATGCATCTTTATACCTTTCTTATATTCTTTTGCGTTTTTGGCTAACCATTCATCTATAGCTTTCGCACTTTTTTCTCCCTTAGCAATATCGTTTAAGATGTGATGTAATTCCCAGCCATACGCCATATGAAATAGTTCATTATTCATTTGCTCGGCTATCTCAGCTTCCGCTAATAAAAATTGATTTTCATCAGCATCGAGGATTTGAGTTTTAGCATCTTCCCAAAAATCATTAGGTACATTATGCGCTACGTCAAAGCGAAAGCCGTCGGTCCCTTTTTCTTTCACCCACATCAACATATCATTAATCATTTCCGCGCGCATTTCTTTATTGTCATAATTGAGATCTGCCACATCGGTCCACCCCCAAGATTCTCCCGTTCCTGGATCTATTGGATCGATTACATTGCCATCTTTATCTTGGGTATAGTAATCTTTATGTTCGGTAAGCCAAACATGGTCCCACCCTGTATGATTAGGTACCCAGTCTAATATGATTTTCATATCTAGATTATGCGCTGCTACAATTAGACTTTCCATATCTTCCATAGTTCCAAATTCTGGATTGACTTCTCTAAAATCAGAAACAGCATAATAACTTCCAAGTCCACCTTTTCTTTTCGTTTCACTAATGGGAAATATAGGCATCAACCATAATATATCTACACCCATCTTCTTAAGTCTCGGTAAGTGTGTTGCAAATGCATTAAAAGTACCTTCAGGAGTATATTGTCTAATATTGACTTCATAAATATTTGCGGCTTTTGCCCATTGTGGAAGTGCAAATTCTTTTTGAATCTCCGCATTTGTACTTTCTTCAGAATTGGTATTGTTGTCTGGTGCTGTACTATTCTTGCAAGAACTGAATGCAAAAGCACCAAATATGACAAGCGTAATGACTAGCTTAATGAAGTGTGTTTTTCTTTTTATCATCTGATAGGGTATATAGTTAATTGTATTCGAACGGATCGATAAAAATCAATCTCAAGCCTAAAATATGATATTATTTATATTCTGCGGCAGCCTAGATACCCTTATTTTATCGATACTCCAGTGCAATCGTTACCATTTTGATCAATTAATGCGCACAAAGGATTCATCGAATGATTAATAGTTCCTGTCGATGTTTTTTTAATTTTTTTTAACAGAGTTGTAACTTTTCAGAAACTGACACCGTTTACTAAATAACCGTTAAAACCATATAATATTTACCATCCACCCCTCAAGATGAAAAAATCAGCAATCAAGAAAATCCTTTTTATTGGCTTATTAGTACTTAGTGCCACTTGTTTCTCATACTTAAGTTTACACGGCTCGGAGACTGCTCTCTTAGCACAATCTTTAGAATATACTGGAGAAATGCAAGCAAGCAGCATGAGTGATGTGAATGGAATGAAGAATATTGTGGTTAAGATATTGAAGATAATGATGCTGCAATTCTAGTCATTAAGTAGCTTACTCTTTGATTATATATTTTTCGTCTACTTGATATCCGTTTAAGAATGATTTGATATCCATTTTTTTTTTACCTTGTAGTTTTACGTCTTTCAAAACGATAAATCCATCTGAAGTAGCCACTTTAATAAATCTCTTATTATCGGATACAATGGTTCCAGCGGGTGGAAGATCTTCTTCAAAACTTCTTTCTGCGTCGAATATCTTCATCTCTAATGCATCGAGATTCATCCAAGCACCTGGATATGGACTTAGCCCTCTAATAAAATTATAGACCTCGTCAGCGGATTTAGTAAAATCTATAGCACAGGTATCATGAAAAATTTTAGGTGCTTTAGATACTTGTGATTCATCTTGAGGAAAGGTTTCATAATTTCCAGAGTCGATACTTTTCACTGTTTTTAATATAAGTTGGGCACCCACATGCATCATCTTATCGTGTACCGATCCAGCGGTATCGTTTTCAGATATTTCGATTTTTTCTTGATGCATAAGGTCTCCAGTATCAATAGCGTGCTTCAGTTTAAAAGTTGTAACACCTGTATATTTATCACCATTGATCACAGCCCAATTGATGGGAGCAGCACCTCTATATCTCGGTAGGAGAGAGCCGTGTAAATTATAAGTACCTAATCTAGGCATATCCCAAACTACGACGGGTAGCATTCTAAATGCCACTACTAATTGGAGGTCTGCCTGATAGCTTGCTAGTTCTTTAATGAATTCAGGGCTCTTTAAATTTTTGGGTTGTAAGACAGGAATCTGTTTGGAGACAGCATATTTTTTAACAGCAGATTCTATTAATTTTTTGCCTCCTCTACCGCCATATTTATCTGTACTAGTAATTACAGCTACGACATCATATCCATTTTCTACTAATATGTCTAAAGAAGGTACCGCAAAATCTGGCGTACCCATAAAGATGATCTTCATATCGTTTCCTCTTTTCCTAACATTTCTCTATTCAATACTCAATATTTTTACCTCTACTCGCTGGTTTTTCCGCTTTCCGACTCTCGACTTATCATCTGTGATAGGTTCACGCTTACCATAGCCCTTGAAGGTAAGTCTATTTTCTGGTATCCCTTTATCATAAAGATAATTGGCAACATTTCGCGCTCTTTTTGCAGATAAGGCGTCACAATAGCTGTGTGGTGGGATCGTATTGGTATGTCCTCCGATTTCGATCACCACATTTTGATTAGCTCTAAGGAAATCATATACCTCATCTATCACTTCATAACTATCATCTGTAATAGCACTACTATCAGATAAGAAGTACAAATTGTTAACTCTCAATGTTTGACCTACAGCCAACTCACTAGCATCTATAGTTGGGAAAGACTTGGCTTTTTTTACAGTAATACTTTTCTTAATACTACAGCCATTTTGGTCAGAAACAGTCAAGATGTACTGTCCAGCGACTAGCCTAGTTATTCTTGCTCCCTTCTTTCCATTATTCCAATTAAAATCAAGCGCTCCAGAACCTCCAGAAGCGGAAACCTCTATAAATCCATCACTCGCTCCTTCACTACTTACCCGTTGTGTCTCTTTTACCGAGACCTCAATTGGCGTAGGCGCTTCAATTTCTACAGTAGAGATCACTTCTGTATTTGTTTTGTCAGTAACAGTTACCATGTAGGTGCCTGCTTTCAAGCCATTGGCACTTCTTCCTGAATATTCCGAATCACTCCAAGCGTACTTGTAAGGCTTTTGACCACCTGTCACAGTTAATCTAATACTGGCGTCATTTTCACCTGCACAACTGATTACCTTGTTGATCGCAGCATCTACAGCTAATTGTTCATCCGCAATATCTGCAAAGACTATTCTAAATAAGCCAGCAGATTCTGTTCCTATCCAAATGTTATTATTGAGGTCACAAGCTAGGCTCAAAGTTCTTTTGGCAAGCATACCTACTTCTGCTCCGTAAGCTTCTATTTTTTCGATTTGTGGATCATATCGCACCAAAATATTTGATGCCATATATAGCCTACCTTTTCCATCTATTACAAAATCGTTTACTGATCCACGATATAAACTTTCATCGAGACCTACCGGAAACTTACGATTATAATTGTTAATCAGCCACATATCATCTGTGGCTACCATCCATTGGCCTTCTTTATTGTATCTCGATAAGATAACATCATATCCTTTGTCTTCAGCATCCCAGTCTCCTTCCTTTATTCTGATGTATCCATTAGAAGTCCCTGCCCAGATGACACCTTCATCATCGACTTGAATGAAGTTGATTTGGTTTGATTTGAGCTTAGAGTTGCGCTCGGTAAACTGATTGAATCTGTCGACCTTGGAGTTATAAGTATATATTCCTTTATTAGTTGCAAGCCATACTTTTGCACCTTGATAGGCAATGTCGTTGACTACTATGTCTTCTGCGGGTAAGGTGTGAGTGGTATTTCCAGTAATATTATAGAGCACATTTTTACCAGCAGCCCATATATCACCTGATCTACCTTCAGCGACTGTTTGTGCATAGCGATCTTGAATATAAGATGTACTACTAGAGGCATACAATTGATGTACTCCTTTATTAGTGGCAGCCCAGATCTTATTGCCTTTAGCTACAAGAATGTCATTGATTTTAAGATCGTTATCCAGATGATCGTATTGGATGATCTCGACGTCTTTTTCCAATCCTGTAGAATCCGTGTCTGTGATTTGCGCACTTAGCGGACCACAGATTCCCATTATCATTAGGAATATTCCAAGTAGTGTAGAGCGTAAATTGGATAAACTCATTGTGATATATAATATTTGTTCGATATGGATAACATACCGATTTGAAATAAAAGTCAGAAATCCCAATTAAAATTTTCCTAAAACTTTAAAGATCAAATTTGAATAGAAAGACTGTACATCGCTTATATATCGAATCAATTGATCTTTTTAGTATTGATGAAGACAGTTTTCTAACCGCCGCATTCCGTCTTTAGTTTCGTCATTTGTGTACTCCAAAGATCCTTTTGAGACTCTACTTCATCATCATCACAGAAGTCTGTAATCTCTAGTACAGTTTCATTAGTCACTCCTGATTTGTACATTCTAAACTCTAGATATTCTCCATCGTCAGCATCTTCCCAGCGAAAGCGAACTCTCTCTTCTTGTATATCATCTATCATTTCAGCATCTTCGTCTGCTCCATCCCAGGTAAAAGTATATACATCAGAGTTGATATCCACACCATCACAAAACCATCGGACAAGACATGCCGGTGTGGTTAAAAAGGTATATAAAATGGCTGGAGAAGCTCTGAAAATAAACTCCATTTCAAAAGAAACACGTTTCATCAAGTATTATTTTTTAAATATGTAACATACTGATAACTAAAAACCTATTAGTTTCATCTATATGTTGTGGTCGCAATAAGAAATATTTTTTTCAATTATCAAAGGAATTGAACTTTTTTTGGTCAGAATAAATTAATGCATGTATTGCATGCTGTTGTACATACTTTGTAAATCAAGGAATTAGATCAAGTTGAATCTGATATATTTTAGTTGTACATTTGCAGCCCTTTGGTGGTAATAGATGAGCTGATATCTATATACTTCTCAGAGATTAATAACTAACTAGGACTTACCCTTAATATAAACTTTAACCTATGAGACAACTTAAGATTACTAAATCGATCACTAATCGTGAAAGCCAATCTTTAGAAAAATACTTACAAGAAATCGGAAAAGTAGATCTCCTCACTCCAGAAGAAGAAGTGGATCTAGCTCAAAGGATTAAAAAAGGTGACCAACTCGCCCTAGAGCAACTTACTAAAGCAAATCTTAGATTCGTAGTCTCAGTTGCTAAACAATATCAAAATCAAGGATTATCTCTATCAGATCTTATTAATGAAGGAAATTTGGGTTTGATCAAAGCCGCACAAAGGTTTGATGAAACTAGAGGTTTCAAATTTATCTCTTATGCCGTTTGGTGGATTAGACAATCTATTTTACAAGCATTAGCTGAACAGTCTCGTATCGTAAGGCTTCCATTGAATAAGGTAGGATCATTGAACAAGATCAATCGTGCATTTTCTGAATTAGAGCAGGAATTCGAAAGAGAGCCTTCTTCTGAAGAATTAGCTGAATTATTAGAAATACCTACGGAAGAAGTAGAAACTACACTTGGGGTAGCTGCTCGTCACGTATCTATGGATGCTCCATTTGTCGATGGTGAGGATAATTCACTATTAGATGTACTCGAGAATAATAAGACGGATAAGACAGATAAAGCATTAGAATATAATATGTCTTTACGTACTGAGATTGAAAGATCACTAAGTACACTTACTGAGCGTCAATGTGATGTAATTAAGTTGTATTTTGGTATCGGTGTGGAACATCCTCTTTCATTGGAAGATATCGGAGAGAGATTCGGGTTGACAAGAGAAAGAGTTAGACAAATAAAGGATAAAGCGATCAATAAGTTAAGATCTGCAAGTCGTTCTAAATTGTTGAAAAACTATCTAGGAGTATAGAAATATTTTTTACTTCTAGCAATTGATATAAAAAGAGCCATTTCACTTTGAAATGGCTCTTTTCGTATAGGTATATTAGTTTTGGGAGAATGATCATCTGAATAATCAAGCTTTTTATCGAATTTAGAACTTACGGCCTATGTATTCGCATTATATTAGTGAAATGAAAAATATGGCTTAGGTCAATATTATCTGAAAGTCTTAAATAGAAATATATCAGAATGAGTGAAAATCAAGAAATAAGAACAAGTAATGCCAATTCAGTAATTAAAAACCATATGATTTGGTCTATGGGAGCAGGGTTTATACCTGTGCCTATTGCGGATCTTTTTGCCGTGAGTGCTATTCAGTTAGATATGATTAGACAACTGTGTAAAGTTTATGATATCAATTTTAAAGAGACAGAGGGAAAGGCCATAATCACTGCATTAACTGGCTCTGGGCTGGCAAGATTAGGTGCGCGCGCGATCAAATTTATTCCTGGTGTAGGAAGTATACTAGGTGGTGTGACTTTGGCAGTATTATCTGGAGCAAGCTCATATGCAATAGGTGAAGTATTTAAAAAGCACTTTGAGACAGGTGGAACGTTCTTAGATTTTGATCCAGAAAGACTTAAGAAGTACTACAACGAAAAATTTGAAAAGGGAAAGGCATTGGCTAAGCAGATGCAAGACGACCAAGTGGTAAAGGAAGAAGCTGCTTCTTCAGTAGCTATGGTCGAAAAGGTGAAAGAGTTGGCTAAGCTCAAGGCAGAGGGGTTGATTACTGAAGAAGAATTTATAAAAATGAAGCAAAGATTGATAGAAAGATAGGCTTAATCTAGCTTTCAAATAGGCGATAAATATTTTTACCTATTTAGCGTGCAAATGCTTTTTAATTAATCGAAAGATTCTATATTTGCATCGCTTTAAGAAAGCACGTTCATTTACAGACGAAAAAAATCGTCATTACAACGCGAAAGTAGCTCAGCTGGTAGAGCACGACCTTGCCAAGGTCGGGGTCG